>JAPLIW010000442.1 GCA_026388915.1 Deltaproteobacteria bacterium | reverse complement strand
TTGACTTCCGGTCCGCGAATGATTTCGGCAGATGAATCCATGCTTGCAGGATCGACCTCTTCTCCCCGGAGGGGGGCCTCAAATGAAAATCCCTAGAAATTACCTTCCTCGGGGGCCATGGCCTGCTTCGGGCTCAGCTTGCCTGCCCCTTTTCCGTTCTTGCAAAGTTCCCTTTTTTAGGGAGGATCAAATCTCCCCTCCTATCCTCTCCTGCCCGGAGAACGGTGGGGGGAGTTTAATGGGCGCCTTTCCGAGTTACCATATCTCCCGTATGGAGCACCTTGTCGATATCCAGCAGGATTTTGACTCTCCCCTTCATCTTGGCCAAGCCCAGGATGTAGCCGGTGTCCAGTTTAGCGCCAAAGGCGGGCGTTTCCTCGATCTCACCTCCCCTGATGTTTAAAACCTCGGAGACCGAATCCACCACGATCCCCAACAGAATCGCCCCGGATAGGGCGGCTACTTCCACCACGATGATGCAGGTCCGCTCCGTGTAGCCGATCTCTTCCATCCCGAACTTCAGGCGCAGGTCCACCACGGGAATCACTTTCCCCCGGAGATTGATAACTCCCTTGATAAAGCCGGGAGTGCGGGGCACAGGGGTAACGGGCATCATCCCGATGATCTCTTTCACCTTCAGAATCCCGATTCCATATTCCTCTTTGCCCAGGGCAAAGGTTAAATACTTTCCTTCCCGGTCCACCGGGCCTTTGATTCCTTCCTCCGTCGCCCTTGCTGCCTCTGCCATGGTTACTTCCCTCCTGGTACGACTGGAGGTCTCCTGCATATCGATCTGGACCGCTGGATATTCTTCAGGACTTCCTCCATGTCAAACCGCCAGGAATCGCCGATCTTGAACCCCGGAATCTCTCCCCTGGCCGCCAATTTATAGATCGTCGATTCGGAAAGCTTCAGGTATTGCCCCACTTCCTTCGCGGTAACCAGATTCTCCATCCTTCACCCCGCTGGATTAAATTAAAAACTTGTCGGCCCGGCATTCCTCCGGGGGAAGGCCCCCTTCTCGAATTCCCGGAAATCAGTCTCATCCAGGGGAATTACCCGCTGGGGTTTGATTTCCTTTCCTTGGCGTGGGGAAATGGACCGGGGTTTCGGGTTCCCCTTCTTCTGGAATGAGGAATGAAGGGCTGGTGCGGGAGGAACGGTTTCTCCTTTCGCCCCGGTCCCATGCCCCCCGACCCCAACATGCGCGCGAGGTCTCCCCCATAGCTCTTCATCCCCATAGCCTGGTCGCCTTTACCCGCCAATTCCATGCCCTTTCCTAATTCCGCCATTTTGCATCTCCCCCGGCCGGGCCCCTCCCCGGGAGGATCCTTTCTTGGACTCACGGATCATCTTAAGGACTTCTTCCATATCGAACCGCCAGGAATCCCCGATCCTGAAGCCGGGAATCTCCCCGCTGGCTGTGAGTTTATAGATGGTCGATTCGGAAAGTTTCAAATACCGTCCTACCTCTTTTGCGGTCACAATGTTCGGCATCATTCCCTCTTCGGAAGCCTCGCTGGGACGCATGAAAAAACCCCTCCCGGGTTCCCGGTCAGAACTCCCTGAAATCTCCCTCATCCAGGGGATTGACCTGAACGGTCCTGCCCTCTCTGGCGGCCATCACCGGCCTTTTCCCCTCTTCCCCCCTGCTCCCCAGGGATCTCTGCATCTTCTGCCGGCCGGTATTCAGCCTCTGGCCTCTGTTGGGCTGGAGACTCGGAGGTTCCTCCGTCAACGCCGGGCCTGCGGCGGCAGACGTTCCCTTGTTCCTCCCCTTCACCAGGGTGATCATCTCCTGGACATAGGCCCGCAGCTCCTCCGCCTGAGCGCTCATCTCCTGCGCCGCCGCGGCCCACTCCTCGGCATGGGCCGCGTTCTGCTGGGTCACCCTGTCCATCTCGGCCACGGCCTTGTTAATCTGGGAGATCCCCTGCGCCTGCTCCTGCGAGGCCGCCGAAATCTCGGCCACCAGGCCTTCAACCTTCTTGGCCCCCTGAACCACTTTGACAAAGGATTCGTTCGTCCGGGCTACAATCTCCGACCCGTTTTTAACCTTCTTCACCGTTCCCTCGATGAGGTTGGCCGTGTTCTTGGCCGCTTCCGCCGCCCGCAAGGCTAAATTTCTCACCTCATCGGCCACCACCGCAAACCCCGCGCCGGCTTCCCCGGCCCGGGCCGCTTCCACCGCCGCGTTCAATGCCAGGAGATTGGTCTGGAAGGCAATCTCGTCGATGGTCTTGATGATCTTGCTCGTCTCTTCACTGGCCAGAGAGATTTCATTCATCGACCGGTTGAGATCCCCCATGACCTGGTTGGCCCCCTCCACGCCCCTGACGGTTTCGATCATCAAGTGATTGGCCTGGCCGGCATTTTCCGCATTCTTCTTGGTCATGGAGGCCATCTCCTCGATGGAGGAGGAAGTCTCTTCCAGTCCCGCCGCTTGTTCCGAGGCCCCCTGGGCCAGAGACTGGCTGGCGGAGGCCACCTGGATGGACCCGGAGGCCATCCGCTCGGCGGCCTCGGTGAGTCCTTCGATGATCCGGTGGATCGGCCGGGAGATGAAGTGGGTTAAAAAAATCCCCAGACCCAGGGAGAGGATCGTTCCCAAGGCCATCCATGCAAAAGAGATCACCTGGATCTGGCTTACCCGAGACTGGTTCGTGGATTGGGCCTCATCCACCTTCTGGGTCACTTTCGGAGCGATCTCTTTTAAAAGGGATTGAACTTCTTTTACCCGGATGACCGTCTCCGAGCCATAGTAAGCGATCGCCTCGGGGCGGAATGCTTTCCCCTTCTTCAGCCTTTTTTCCAACTCGACAGCCGAAAGATGGAGTTTCTTATGCGGCTCTTCGATCTGGCTTAAAAGGTCCCTGACTTCGGGGATTGCGGCCTCCATCTTCTTTCGATCTTCGCTGTAATACCATCGGCCGAAGCCGCACTTGTGTTCATCTTTTTCCACACCCAATTCGGTCAAATTCTCATTCCCTTGAAACTCTCCTATTTTTTGCACCCACTGGAAATGGTCGATTTCTCTCTGCAACCAATTCCTGGCCAGATTCTCGGTGAAGCTCACCTTTTCCATCGCGGTTTGCAAACGAGAAACCCCGTTCCAGCCCGTCAATCCCACAATCAACGTAACGCCAGCGATGATCAAAAACCCCCCCGCTAAGGTAACGCTGAGCTTCCTTTTCCCCATGGGAATCCTTATTCTCCTTCCCTATTTGTGGCTCCATTCCATATCAGGCCTGGGCACTCATGGGGGAATGGAGGTTCATTTCGAAGATTCCATGAATATCGAGAATCAAGCCTACCCGGCCGTCTCCCAGGATGGTCGCTCCGGCCACTCCTTCCACGTTCTTTAGATGTTCCCCCAGGTTCTTGATGACCACTTCCTGTTTTCCCAAGAGATCATCCACCAGCAGGCCTTGCTGCCGCCCTTCGTTTTCGACCACGACCACCAGCGCCTCCCAGGGCTGTTCCTGTTGGGGCTGAATTCCCAGGGTTTGGCTGAGACGGATCAAGGGTAGGAAAGTGTCCCGCACTTTGATCAGCTCCCCTCGATTTTGAACCGTTTTCAGGTCCGTCGGGCAGGGCCGCAACGTTTCCCTGATGAACACCGTGGGGATGATATATCGTTCTTTCCCGATCTGCACCACGATCCCGTCCATGATGGCCAGAGTCAGGGGGACGCGCAGGATGAAGCGGCACCCTTTGCCGGTGACTGAAAAGATTTCCACATTCCCCTTCAGCTTTTCGATGGTCTTCCGCACCACATCCATGCCCACTCCCCGGCCCGACACATCGGTGATTTGGGCGGCCGTGGAAAAACCGGGCTCAAAAATCAGGTTGTCGATCTGGTGATCGGTCAACGGTGCATCCTCCGGGACCAGCCCTTTCTCCCGGGCTTTTTTCAGGATCTTCGGTCGGTTCAGTCCCTGGCCGTCATCTTCGACCTCGATGACGATGTATCCTCCTTTGTGAAAGGCCCGGAGAAAAATGTTCCCCCTCTGCGGCTTCCCCGCCTCCGATCTCTTCGCCGGAGGCTCGATGCCGTGATCCACGGAATTGCGGATCATGTGCACCAGGGGATCATAGAGAGTTTCCACCAGGTTTCGGTCAATCTCCGTGTTATCCCCGGACAGGATCAGGTCCACTTCCTTGTTTGATTTCTTGGCCAGGTCCCGGACCAGACGAATCATTTTCTGGAAGGTATGGCGGATGGGAACCATCCGCAAGGATAGGGAGATTCTCCGCAGATCGGTGGTAATCCGCCTGAACTGGGAGAAATCGTGGCTCAGCTTGGGGTCGTGGAGCGAGGAAAAGATCGGGTTCTGCGCCACCAGGGACTGGGCGATGACCAATTCCTCGATCAGGTCCACCAGGCTGTCGAGTTTGTTGGTGTCCACCCTGACCGCGGTCTCACCCGGTTGGGGGGAAGATTTCTTCTGATCCCGCAGGGCTGCGATGACCTCCCGGGGTTTCACCTTGTTTTCCCTGATCAGGATCTCGCCGATCTTCCGGTCCTTCTTTTCCTCCCTCTGGATCCGAAGGGCACCCTCAATATCCTCGGCGGAAATGATTCCTTTCTGGCTCAAGATCTCTCCCAGCGGCGGAACCTCGCTTTTTCCCGCGATGGCAGTGGGGAAGACCGCTTCGCCCCTTTTCATGCGCTCGATCTTCCGCAGATACGGGGAGAGGTCTATGGAGGGCGGCTGGATGCGGCCGGACTTCATTTGCTCTTTCAGCTCCAGAATCATGGTTTTCAGCACATCCACCGCTTCCAGGATGAAATCGATAATCTCCTCTTGGATCTGGAGTCTTCCGTTTCGGGCCTCGTCCAGCAGGGATTCCATGGCGTGGGAAAACTGGGTGATTTCCTTGAGGTTCAAAAACCCGGAGACCCCTTTGATGGTGTGAAAGGAGCGGAAGATGGAATGGATGCATTCCTTGTCATCCGGAGATTGTTCCAGGTTGATGATCTGCAGTTCGATGGTTTCCAGGCGCTCCAGGGCTTCGGAGACGAAGTCTTTGCACAAATCCATGTCCTGCCCAAAATCCGTAACCGTCTCTTGGGGCTTTCCCGCGGCTGGCCCCCCGGGCTCGCCGACGCGGGTTTTCTTCTTCGGCGAAAGGGAAGGTTTCTCTTCCGGAATCAGGGAGACCAGGGCTTCCCAGAAGGCGGTCTCTTCCTGGGTTGGCTGGCTGACATCGGGGTGTAAGATTTTTCCCTGGATCAAGTGGACTCCCCGCCCCAGAAGAACCAGCGCTTTTGGGGGGTCGTGGGCTTCCCCCAGAACAATCTTCTCCACCAGCTTTCGCACCGCCTGGATGAGAGCCCCGCCAGCTGGGTAACCGTTCTCCCGGGACATTTTTTCGATCGTTTCCAGGTGCTCCAGGATCGAACCCAGGACGATGACATCATCCGCTTTGGCCGCCATGGCCCGCGTGGCTAGCTGATCGATGGCCTTTTCCAGGGGTTCGGGAATTATCCCCTCATTCCTTTTCATTTTTCCGCTGGACCGCTTTCATCCCTTTTCAGAAAATTTTTGCGATTTGTCGAGGGCCTGGAAGGCGGAAGAAATATGGAATTTCGCCCGCTCGGCTCAGGCCCTTAGAGATTCCGAGAGTTCCGCGGCAGGAGAGCCCTTTTTGAATTTTCGCAGGAGGTGTCTCTGGATCTCCGCAATATGCTGGCTGAAACGCTTCCTCATCGTTCCTTCCAGGTTCAGAAATTCCAGGGCGTAGAGATTCATGCCGTTCTGCCCGGGGGGCTCCACCCGCCGGACAATCGCCAGGGGGATCTCGACCCTGAACCAATCCCCCTCTTCTGGAATCCGGAGGAAGAGTTCCTTCAAATGATCGTTGGGTTTCAGGGGAAGATCGGCTTCGGCGAAAAAGGCCACCCCGCCAAGGCTGTAGTCCCGGACGCGAGCTCTGACCTCGGCTTCGCCCTCCAGGGGAAAAATGATCTCGGTCCCCCCCGTGGCTTTTACCCGGTGATAGGCCCTCCTCTGCATCCGGTAGATCACTTCGGGG
This sequence comes from Deltaproteobacteria bacterium, assembly GCA_026388915.1. Classification (GTDB taxonomy): domain Bacteria; phylum Desulfobacterota; class SM23-61; order SM23-61; family SM23-61; genus SM23-61. The sequence goes on along the minus strand of JAPLIW010000442.1, from coordinate 7,566 downwards.
CATTCGACCCAAATGGATTGGGGAGATGCGTCCACCACCCCGGTATGAAAATGGCAGAAGAAAATCTGGGCGTCGGCATATTCCAGGGTGACCTTCCGCTCTTGAAGCGGGGGCAGCGTTTGCTCAAATCCGCGGACCCCATCGATGAACAGATAACTGCAATTCCCCTCTTCCCGAATTTCGGTGATGCGGGCCTCCCAGGAGAAGGGGGTATTGGGGATTTTGACCCTACAAGGATGGTGCGAAGCGATGAGGGATTGCAGGGACCGCCTCACCTTTAAGCCGCTGATGATTTCGCCCAGTTGAAACTCCAAGGGTTCCCTCCCCGGATGGTTTTCAATCGCTCAATCTCTTCTCGGTCCTCTCTTCCCTTCCCTCCAGGGGGCTCCTCAGCCGAAGTCCTCGCCTCTTGGACTCCCGGATCATTTTCTGGATTTCTTCCAGATCGAAGCGCCAGGAATCTCCAATCTTGAAGCCGGGAATTTCTCCGTTGGAAGCCAGCTTGTAGATGGTCGATTCGCTCAGCTTCAAGAATTGACTCAGCTCTTTGGCGGTCAGGATTTTTTCCATATTCATATTTTCTCCCTTGCGTCGGTCATAAGCGCTTCAACCATCGCGCCCAAGGCAAACTCCCTCGGGGATACCGGCTGTGGCGCAATCCCCTTCGGTCATTGCGGGGGATCGAAGGGGGCGCGGCAATTGAATTGTTTTCCAGCCTTATGAGATTGCTGCGGGCGTTTCATTCTCTCGCCTGACCTCGCGACACTCTCATCAGGGGAAGGGGAGGACTGAAAAACGGCCCGTTTCGTCGATCTGTCCGAAAGATCGTCATTTTCGCCAAAAAACTTTAATCGAGTTTAATCGTTTGAATCCGCTAAAGAGGACATCCCGACATAGATGAAGCAAAAATTAGGAAAATCCCCGGAAAAGCCTATGCTCGGAAAAAGAAAAAATTATCGGATCATCTCCAAATTAGTTGAAAGCCAAAGAACTGGTATATTCGAAATGTGAGGTGATTCCAGGGGCCCGTAAGGAAAGTCATATTGCTTGCAATCATGAGGCAGCTATCGCTTCTTAGTTGTGGCGGGGGTCCCTGTCCCCTACTCGAAGTTCTCTTTTCCCGCCCCCGCTGCGCTTTGCGGAAGGCAAGCAGGGAGGCAATGGGAATCCATATCCCGCCGATGCTTGCGGCGCAATCTGACTTTCCTTCCGGGCCCTTGGGAGGCTTTCATAAGAAATTCGATCAACTAATTTGGAGATGATCCAAATTTTTTATTATCCTTCGGATGAACGGGAATTCTTTCCTATTTTTTCAAAGGAGGGGGAAAAGGGCTGTCTCTTTGGGCTGAATTCCGGAGGAAAGGGGAATGAACCGCTTCCCAAACTTGCTAAGTCCATCGATTCATAAATTCGGTAACGAATTTATTTACTCTGGACTTAGTGCCGAGTGAGCAATGGTATCAATGACCAGCTTGAGCATACGTGTCTGTATTTGCGAATCGAAGCACTAAGATTCCGAAAGGATTTTTTCTTCGGCCGCCGGGAAAAACGGGGTTTCCGGGGGCCGAATTTCATCCACGAGGATAAAGGTCAGAGATTTTCCTTCCCAATCCAAAACCCTCACATATTCCGGTGTCTGCCCCATTGCGGCATGGACCACCTTTGACTTTGTCTCCGCTAAATCGGGCATAATCGCTTTTACCCCCTTTCTCCACAAATAGGCCTAATGCAGGCAGCATGCCAAGCCCTTCGGGCGAAAGGGATGAATTCATTCAACTCATTGAATTCATAAGCGAATAGCCGGAGAAGAAGGAGAAGATCGGGAAGGAGGACGAAGGCCAGGCCTGGTATTTTTTGCCTATTTGCGGAAGAGGCTGATCTGCTCGAAAGTCTGGATCTCCCGCCCCCCTTTGCGGGCCCCATCCAGGATTTCCCGAACCTTGAGTTCCAGGGCGTTGATGGTGAAGGGCTTCTGGAGGAAAGAGGTTCCCGGCTCCAGCACTCCATGCTGGACGATGGCATTATCCGGGTACCCGGACATATAGAGAACGTGCATCTCCGGACGCATGAGGGTCAGGCGCTCGGCAAGCTCCCGGCCGCTCATCTGGGGCATGATCACGTCGGTCACCATGAGGTTGATGGAGCCTTCGTATCGCTCGCTGACTTCGATGGCTTCGTTCCCATGGCGGGCTTCCAGGACCGTATAGCCTTTGTTCTGGAGGACCTTGCTGACCATGGAGCGGACGGGCTCTTCATCCTCCACCAGGAGAATCGTTTCCGTTCCCCCGGGCGCCCCGGCTTCTTTCGGTTTGAGTCTGGGTTTGTACACTTTGGCCGCTTTTTCCACCCGGGGCAGGTAGATTTTGAAGGTGGTTCCCAGGCCCGGCTCGCTGTAGGCCCAGACGTTTCCCCCGCTCTGCTTGATGATGCCGTAAACCGTCGACAGGCCCAGCCCGGCTCCTTTCCCGGTTTCCTTGGTGGTGAAAAAGGGCTCGAAGAGGTGAGACTTGGTTTCCTTATCCATTCCGCATCCGGTGTCGCTGAACGCCAGCATGACGTAGTATCCGGGCTTCACCGACACGTGATGGCTGGCGTATTCTTCGTCGTGGGTCACATTGGTCGTTTCGATGGTCAATTTACCGCCGTTGGGCATGGCGTCCCGGGAGTTGACCGCCAGGTTCATGACCACCTGCTCGATCATGCCCGGGTCCACCTTGACCGACCAGAGGTCCGAGTCCAGGCTGGTGATCAGCTGGACGTCTTCGCCGATGAGCCGCCGGAGCATCCTGTCCATGTTCATGACCACGGCGTTCAGGTCCAGGACCTGGGGCTGGAGGACCTGCCTGCGCCCGAATGCTAGGAGCTGGCGGGTGAGAGAGGTGGCCCGGTCGGCCGCTTTCAGGATCTCTTCCACTTCCTCCCGCCGGGGGTCGCGGCGGTCGAAGGCCCCCAGCAGAAGCTCGCTGCAGCCCTTGATGGTCATGAGCAGGTTGTTGAAGTCATGGGCGACCCCCCCGGCCAGCCTTCCGATCGCTTCCACCCTCTGCCACTGGCGGAGCTGCTCCTCGCTCTTGCGCAGGGTCTCCTCAGTGCGCCTCCGCTCGGTGATGTCTTCCACCATGGAGCGGATGCCGATGATCTGGTTTTCCTTCCCCCGTACGACCCGGTCTTCCACTAAGACCGGGAGGGTTGATCCATCTTTCCGCCGGTAGGTCCGTTCAAAAGTGTCGTGGAAGGAAACATCGCCCGAAAGTTTGGCCAGGATGACCTTGCGGGTCGTGTCCTCTTCTTCGAAGAAATTCCAGACGGGCTTCCCCAGCATCTCCCCGGCGTTGTAACCCAGCATCTGGAGTTCCTTGCGGTTGACCCGGGTGATTCTCCCTTTGGTGTCGAGTTCGTGGTATCCCACCGGGGCTTCATCGTAGAACTGCTGAAACTTTTTCTCGCTTTCCTTCAGCGCGCTCTGAGCCCGCTTGTGGGCCTCTTCGCGTTTTTCCAGTTCCTCAACCCGCCGGTGGAGCGCTTTCAGTTCTTCGATCATTTGGTCTCCGGTCTCGCTCTCTTCTTTCATCCTGACCCGGCCCGGCGAAAAACGGTTTCCCGCAAGGTTTCCGGGGCTTTCGTAGCGGCCTTATTTCGAAAGCCCCTTCTTTTCGATAGTATAGCGAATGCCGCCCCGGAAAATCAATCTTCCTTTTAAAAACTATATTGAAATCGAAGTGTTACCTGACGAGTCTACCCCAGAAAAAAACCCGGGTCATGATCCCCGGGCTTTTTCCACAGCTATCCTTCTTTTCGGAATAATAGGGAATTTCTTCAACCGATTTTTTGTAAAGCTCCTTTCAGCGTATCCATCATCCGGTCCACCTCTTTGCGGCTGACGTTCAAAGCGGGCATGAACCGCAGGGTATTCTTGCGCGGGGAATTGATCAACAGTTCCCGATTCAAACATTCCTCTACGACCTGGGGACCGATCTCCTTGTTCAGGTCGAGAGCCCAGAGAAGCCCTTTCCCCCGTACTTCGCCGAGCCCCTGTTGCCTGGAAAGCTCTTCCAGCCGGCCCTGCAGATAGGCTCCGGTCTTCGCGACTTTTTCAAGAAATCCCGGCTTGGTCAGCTCTTTGAATACCGCGATGCCTACGGCCATCATGAGCGGATTGCCGTTGAACGTGCCTCCCTGGTCGCCGACCTCGAATACGCAGACACTTTCTTTGGCCACCAGGGCGGCCAGGGGAACGCCGCCCCCCAGCCCCTTGGCCAAAGTCATGATGTCGGGCTCAATGCCGTACTGTTCATAGCCGAAGAGTTTACCCATTCGCCCCATGCCGGTCTGGATCTCATCCAGAATCAGAAGGATTCCCTTTTCCCGGGTGAGATCGCGCAGCCCCTTCATGAATTCATCGGTGGCCACAAAAACCCCGGCTTCCCCTTGGATCGGCTCGAGCATGACCCCGACGGTTTTTTCATTGAGAAGCGCCTTTACGCTCTCCAGATCATTCAGGACGGCCTTGGGGAAACCGGGCACTTTCGGCTCATACAGCTGCTTCCACTCCGCTTTCCCGGAGGCGGACATCATGGCCAGGGTGCGTCCGTGAAAAGCATGGTCCATGGTTATGATCTCGTAGGCCCCGTTCTTGAACTTAGTCCCCCACTTGCGGGCCAGTTTGACCGCCCCTTCGTTCGCCTCGGCCCCGGAGTTGGCGAAAAAGACTCTTTGCAGGCAGCTGTGTTTGACAATCAGGTCGGCCAGCCGGATCATGGGCCCGTTGTAGAAAGCGGGGCTGCAGTTGATCAGCTTGGCCGCCTGCTTGGAGATGGCCTGCACCAGAGCTCTGGGTGAATGGCCCAGGCAGTTCACCGCCCATCCCTGCACAAAATCCAGGTATTCTTTGCCGTTAGCATCTTTCAACCAGGATCCATGCCCTTCCACAAAAACATTGGCGGGCCGCTTGGTGATCTCCATGAGGGAATTAAAGGAATATTTTGCTTCGGCCATGATCTTTTCCTTTCTGCTGATGGATTTCCGTCCGCCTTCCCCCTTTTTCCTCTTTGTCCTTTTTCTTTTCCTGAGTCTATTATCCTATCCCCGTCTTGTCAATTGGTTAGTACATCACCCTGCAATTCCGAGATCCCGGACTCTTCCTTTGAATCCCAGCACCGCAGCACAGCGGCCCTGTCGCCATTCCGCATTCCGAATTCCGCACTCCGCAGTCCCTTGACCTTTCCCTCCCTCCGCCCTACAATGGGGCTGCTTTCATCCGTGTTTATCCGCGTCTCCATCCGCGTCCAAAAAAGTTCGGAGGTTGTAGGGGCGCGCTGCTGCGCGCCCGTGCGGAGTTCGGAGTCAAAGGCGATAAAGCTCTGTTTTTAACTTCAGGCACTTTAGGCACTCGTAACTTTAGGCACTTTCTTATCCGCGTTCATCTTTGTTTATCTGTGTCCCATTAAGTTTTTTTTATCTACGTTACCGAATCCTATTCTCCGGAGGTAAAACGATGAAAAGATTTCTTGTGGTTCTCCCGCTGGCGATCACGCTAATATTGGCTTCAACCGCTGCCGCCCAGAAACCGGACGCCATCGTGGGGAAATGGTTGGTGGAGGAAAAGGATACGCAGATCGAGATCTATCCCTGCGAGGGGAAATTCTGCGGGAAAATCATCATGCTGAAAGAACCCAACTACCCCGCCGACGACCCCAAGGGCATGGCCGGAAAACTCAAGGTGGACCGGGAGAATCCCGAGGCCTCCAAAAGGGAGCAGCCGATCCTGGGGATGAACCTCGTCTGGGGATTCACCCATTCCGGGGAAAATCTCTGGGAGGGAGGGTTTATCTACAACCCGCGGGATGGAAAAACCTACAAGTGCAAGATGACCCTGGAAAACCCGGACCAGCTCAAGGTACGCGGGTTCATCGGCATTTCCCTGATCGGGAAGACCAACGTCTGGACCCGGGTGAAATAACTCTCTCGAAGGCGGAATTCGGAATGGGGATTGGGGAATGAGGATCAACGCCGAAAGGCTTTCTCGGCCTCTTGAAACATTCCTTCTGCCTCTTTCTCATACTTGGGTGAAAAATGAAAGATCTGCAGCTTTTTCACTTTGGCCTGCCGGGCCAGTTCCCCGGCTTGGCGGGCCGTGAGGTGGCCTCTCTCTTCCGCCCGGTCGCGGTCCCGGTCCAGGAAACCCGCCTCACAGAAAAACAGATCCGCTCCCTCGGCCAGTCGGATAATCCGGCGTGAATTTTCTTCGGTGAAGCGGCAGTCCGCCACATAGGCTATCTTCTGGCCGGGGGTGAGGGTAACCGTTTCTTCCAAATCGTCCAGAGAGAACTCCTTTTCCTCCATACCTCCCCCGCCTTCGAGGGGGACTTTCAGGCATAAGTTTCCTGAGTCTCCCCGCCATAGCGCGTCTTTCATTTCCTTCAACCAGGGCCCGATGGAAAGACCCCTCTCGGACAGGCGCTCCTTGTGCACGTTAATGTGAAACCGTTCCGCCAGGGCAAAGGCCAGGCTGGGGATGAAATGATCCAGGTGGGCGGCGGATATCTTCAGCTGGGAATCCTCCTCCAGAATCCCGGTAAAGGAATCTTCCCTTTTTTCTTCCGGCAAAAAACGATGCTGACTCCGGAAGGTTTCAGAGATGATCCGATCCGGATGGACTTCAGCGGCCACCACCGAAAAAGGATAGCCTTCGGTCAGGTTCCAGGTGTAGCCGGCAAGTTTCCCTTGGACGTTTGCCAGGAACCCCGGCGGCCCAAAGACCTTCAAGGCCTTCTCCCGGTTCAGCATCAAGCGGACCAGGGTGTCGAAACCGACAAAATGATCGATGTGGGTGTGAGAGACGAAAGCGTGGGAGATCTTCAGAAGCTTGGCCGGACGAAAGGACCCGATCTCGCCAATATCGAAGAGCAAAGCCCGGTGCTCCCACAGGATCTCCACAAAAAGCGCCGGGTCTTCAAAGGGAGAATTGATCAGTTCTGCATGGAGAAGAGGTTTCAAGTCGGACCTTCCCTTCCATGGAAATCTGGCCTCAATCAATCCGGTTCATTCTTTACGTCCTTCTCGCGTCATGCTTTTTTATCCATTACAACAATTTGAGCTCAATTTCAAAGCAAATGTGGCAGGAAAGCCTTTGTGGTTCAACGAGCAACAGGGACCCAGCACGAGGAACTAGAAATTCCTTCCTGAAAAGCCGGAGCTGTGTTATGGAACTGGTATGAGTGCAGGGGGGAAGCGCTTTCATTACGGTTGGATCATACTGCTGGTGGGATTTATCGGGGTCATGGGGGCGCTGGGATTTGGGCGTTTTGCCTATACTCCCATCCTTCCAGCCATGAAAGAAGGCCTTTCCCTCACCTACACCCAGATGGGATGGATCGGGACGGGGAACTTCATCGGTTACCTGGTCTTTTCTCTCCTGGGCGGCTATCTCGCGACCCGCATCGGCCCCCGCAAGGTCATTTCTTCCTTTCTCGTCCTGGTCGCGGTCAGCCTGATTCTGACCGGAATTTCCGAATCCTTTGAATTCGCCCTGGCCATGCGCACCCTGACCGGGGCCGGCAGCGCCGG
>JAPLIW010000281.1 GCA_026388915.1 Deltaproteobacteria bacterium | reverse complement strand
ATCTTGAAATAACTGGATTCCGGCTTTCGCCGGAATGACGAATTCTATGGAATTCCGACTTTTTACGAGATCATCAGAGCTCGCAGAAGGTGAACTTGCCCTCCCAATCGACTCACCGGGCCAAGATCGCCACGCGTGATGGGGCAAAGGGAGCCCTAAAGATAAGAAGACTTCCAAAGGCCTGTTCCTCTCTTAAAATATCCCCCCACCCACCCGAAACTCCCATATCCAGCCATAGAATCCCCTCCTCACCCGCGTGTGAAGCCCTCCCTTCCTTCCCCAAAAGTGGAGGGCAAGCCTTTTGCAATTCTTCCCGCCGTTTTGGAGAGCTTGGAAAAAAAGGAAGGGAATGGGAAGCAGGAGAGGAAAAAGGGTGTTGAAAATACCTCGGACCCGGTGCGTTTCCTGAGGCCTTGGAATGAGCCGGACGGCCCCATAGAGAAAAGCACGGCCTCTTCATTCCGCCGCGAAGAAATAAATCAGGCTGAAGACAAAAAGAAAGACAACCGACATGGCCACAGCGACCCCGATCGGAAGTTTGGGGGAGTTCGCGGAGTCGTACTCGCTCCAGATGGTTTTATGCTTTTCCCTGCCGCCCCCGGAAAGCAGGGAGCCGATCCATCGCGGGAGGCGATAGGGATGACCGCTCAGGTGGTTGATCCTCATCACCGCCCGGCCCAGGGAATCCTGAATTTCCGAGCGCAGCGCGTTCAGAGGCCGGTTGCAGAACCAAAGCAGGCCTTTGCCGAACATCCGGTAAAACCAGTCGGTGTCCAGGCTGATGGCGTTCACCACTTTGAGCCTCGGCAGGTAGAACCAAAAAGCCGCGCCGGTCATCAGGAGCAGCTGCAATGCGAATACGACCTTGTCGGGGCTATAGGGATGAAAATCAACCGGATAGGGCAAAATGGCATACAGCAAGCCGGGGACGATTCCGGTCAGAATGCACAAAAAGGAGGTCAGGCCCATGGCGAGCAGCATATTAAACGGGGGCTCATGGGCTGCAATCCTGTCTTCCCGCTCCGTCCTCTTTCCAAACCAGGTCCCCCAGGGAAGCTTTAATCCCACCGAAAGGAAAGTCCCCACCGAAGCCAGGTGCAGAAGAAGCTCGACCCCGGGCCGCTGCAGCTCGCCGGCGGCGTAGACTACCATATTTTTGCTGATAAAGCCGTTGAACAGCGGAACGGCGGAAATGGAAAAAGCCCCCACCATGTAAAAGAGGAGGGTCCAGGGCATTCTGCGGTACAGGTCCCGCCCCATCAGTTCCGTGATCTTTCTCTTTCCGGTCACATGAATCACCGCTCCGGCGCCCATGAAAAGCAGGGCCTTGTAAAGGATATGGCAGAAGGCATGGGCGCTGGACCCGTTGACCGCCATCGGACTGCCCAATCCCACCCCGCAGACCATATACCCCACCTGGCTGATAATATGGTAGGACAAGAGCCGCCGGATGTCGTTTTCGATGAAAGCGTAGATGACGCCGTAGACCGCCATGATCGCCCCCATCCACACCAGAACTTCCGCTCCGGCAAATCCCCTGGCCAACACATAGACTCCGGTTTTGGTGGTAAAGGCGGACAGGAAAACGCTCCCGGTGACCGTCCCTTCGGGATAGGCATCGGGGAGCCAGGCATTCAGCGGGGGAACGGCGGCGTTCAGCATGAAGCCCATGAGGATGAATACCGAAGAGGGCGAATCCAGGCTCATCGCTTGGAAGACCGTCGTGCCGGTCTGGGAGGCTTGCATGACGATTCCCGTCAGGAGCAGGGCTCCCCCGAAAAGATGCACCAGCAGATACCTGAAGCCGGCGTTCAGCGCGGATTTTTCCCCGCGGTACCAGATCAGGAAGACCGAGGAGAGGGCCATGATCTCCCAGAAGATGAAAACGGTAAAAAGATCCCCCGCGAAGACGACCCCGAGGCTGCTCCCCACGTAGAGGAAAGCGGCCACATGCTGCCCGTCTTCCCGCACATGCTGGGCATAGAGGAAGCCCAGAAAGGATATGATGACGAAGATGTAGCCGAAAACCAGGCTGAGCTTATCCACCCGCCCCAGGACCAGCTCATAACCCAAGAAAGGGTAGGTCCAATAAGTGCCGGGGGACATCTGGAGGAGGTTGTAAAAGGCCGCCAGGGGGACCAGGACCAGAAGAGCTTCCCGGGAAAAACGGGCCTTGCGCAGCAAGATCAGCAGAAGCGCTCCGCCGAAGAAGAGGAATGCCGGGGGAACCGGTTCAATCATAGTAATCCTCTTTCTTCTGCAGCCAGAAATGCCCCAGCGTCTTGGCCAAAAGGATGATCAACAGGCAACCCAGGAAGCCGAAAACGGCATCGTAGACGGGGACATATTGCCACCAGAAATGGGGATGAGGATTGGGAAAAAGGAAACCCAGGATACAGCTTAAGACAATGCCGCTGATAAAGATGATCTTAAAGGTCTTCATCAACCCCCCCCTAAGATGTTTTGCACGGCCATGGCCGCGAGGCTGAAAAACCTCAAAAAGGCATCGGGATAAATTCCCAGGATGACCGATACCAGGGCGGTGATCATCAAAGGAACGAGCATGGCTCGGGGCGCTTCGTCGAAATGGGGGGGCTTACCTCTGGCGTCCTTGAAGAAGGCGTTGTAAACGATGGGAAAGAGGAAGGCCACGTCGAGAAGAGCGCTGAGCAAAAACACCACCAGAAAAATCATCTCGTGGGCCTCCAAGGCCCCCAGGCATAGATACCATTTGCTGATGAAACCGTTGATGGGAGGAATTCCTGCCAGGCCCATCGCCCCGATGGTGAAGGCCGCCATGGTCAGGGGCATCTGCTTCCCAATGCCGTCCAGTTGACTGACCAACTCCTTATGGGTCTTCACATAGATGGCTCCGGCGCAGAAGAAGAGGGTGATTTTCAAAAACCCGTGGTTGGCCAGGTGCAGGATTCCGCCGGTGATGCCGCTCTTCGACCGCAGCAGCGCCCCCAGGATGATGATCGACAGGCTGTTGATGGTGGAGAAGGCCAGCCGTCTTTTCAGATTGTCCTCCCCCAGGGCGATCATCCCCGCGGCCAGGATGGTGAAAGACACCAAAAGGGCAAAGGGAAACCACAGCCCCTTTTGGATCAGCAGGGCCGGACCGAAGACATAGAGAATCACCCGCAGGCATCCGAACACCCCGGCTTTCACCACCGCCACGGCGTGAAGGAGGGCGCTCACCGGGGTGGGAGCGATCATGGCGCTGGGCAGCCATTCATGGATGGGCATGATGGCCGCCTTTACCCCAAAGCCGAAGAGGAGAAGGGCGAAAAGGAGCGGAAGCATCCCTTCCGCCACCCGCCCGGCCAGGAAGCCCCCGGGGGTGAAGTCCAGAGTCCCGGTCTGGACGAAAATGGCGGCCGCGGAGAATAAGATCAGGGTGCTGGAGGTCAGGGTGTAAACCAGATATTTTCTCCCCGCAGCCAGGGCTTCGGGGGTCTCCTTGTGGGCCACCAGAGGCCAGGTCGAGAGGGTAAGGATTTCATAAAAAATGTAAAGGGTCAGCAGATTGGCCGAAAAAGCGATTCCCATGGTGGCGGAAAGGGCCAGGGCGAAGCAGAAGAAATACCGCGTCTGAGCATGCTCCTGCAGGCTGCGCATGTACCCGACAGAATAGATGGAGGTCAGAACCCAGAGGCCGGAAGCGAGAAGGCCGAAAACCAGGCCGAAGGCGTCAACCCGGAGCTGCAGCTTCAGCCCGGGGACGAGGGTGAGGAGGGTAGTTTCCACCGACCTGCCCTCCAGGACCGGTCCCACCAGGGAGAAAACCAGGGAGAATTTTATGACCGCCGCCAAAAGCGTCCAGGTTTCGCGAAGGTTCCGATGCCGATCTCCCGTGACAAGGATCAGCATCGCGGCGATGAGTGAAACCAGGACGGCCCCAAGGGGTTTGATCGAAGAAATCGTTTCCATTCCGTGAAATCAGTTTCTCGATGAAATCTATTTTCTCAGGATGTCGGCCGGATCCTCAGTAACCCGCGGGCAAAGCCAGCCTCAGGATTCCGGAAACAATCCTCTCGTTGAATAGGCCCAGCAGAAGGATGCCCGCCGCCAGAATCCAGAGGGGAACGGACATACTCAAGGGGATTTCATCCCGGACCTCCTCCCCCGTTGCATGGCCGCCGGAGGGGGCGGGGCGTAAAAAGATGATTTCGATCATCCGCATAAAATAAACGGCCGTCAATAGGCTGCTCAGCAGGATGACCCCGACGAAGACCCACTGACCGGCCTCGATCGCTCCGAGGATCAGGTACCATTTGCTGAAAAAACCGCAGGTGGGCGGAACCCCCACCATCGAGAGCGCGCCGATCGCCAAAGCGGCCATGGTGAAGGGCATCCGGCGATGCATCCCGGGCAGCTGGTAAATGTTCCTTCCCCCGGTCTTCA
>JAPLIW010000570.1 GCA_026388915.1 Deltaproteobacteria bacterium | reverse complement strand
TAGCCACGTCCTCGATAAACTTTCTCCGGGTGATTTCCTTGCTCATTTCCTTTCTCCTTTCTAAGGGTTAAGGAATTTTCGGGTTAGAAGACAAGAGAGCCTTTCAAGCCCCCACGCGACTGGCAAGCTCCCCCCCTTTCTTTATTTGATTTTCTCCTGAAGAGATGGGTGATCCACCAATGCAAATCCGCCCCATGGATTCCCCGTTTGGAAATGAAAAAGGATAGGTTTAAATTCTGATCGGTTTAATTTTGATGATCTTGTAAAAAGTCTCTTGGAGCGTCACCCCGGCGAAAGCCGGGGTCCAGAACATCTTGAAATAACTGGATTCCGGTGCCTGCCCCGGACCCGATCCGGGGTTCGTCGGAATGACGAATTCTATGGAATTGCGACTTTTTACGAGTTCATCAATTTTGCCTAATTTATCCTTTTCCATAAAATTGTCAAGAAGTATTTTCTTGACTCTTTTGCTCGGTAATTTGAAGATCTGAATAAAAATTTCTTTCCCGCGGGCCTGTTTGAATCAGGGAATATCCTTATTTGTGTATTCTGGAAACCCGGTGATTATGATAAGCTAATTCGTCCGCCAAGATAGGAAGTTCACCGGGCGAAAGAGGAAGGGATGGAAGAAGGGAAAAGAAAACTACAATTGTTGCCCGATACCTACGCCGTTTGCCGGCTGGAGAAGAACGCTCCGGCCCCGGATTGGGGGACCGGGGGTCTTTTTTCCTCCATCACCCGCACCGAAGAGGAGCTTTCGGTGGTCTGCCCGGATGCCCACGTTCCCGATGGAGTAAAAAGGCAGGGCGGGTGGAGGGTGTTGAAGGTCGAGGGCCCCCTGGATTTTTCTTTGACCGGGGTCCTGGCGTCTCTGACCGCCCCCCTGGCCAGGAAGGGGATCAGCGTCTTTGCCCTGTCTACCTATGACACGGACTATCTCTTGGTGAAGAAAGAACAGTTGGAAAAGGCTATTCAGGCGTTGCGGGGAGAGGGATACGAGGTAGAGGAAGGGTGCAGGGTGCAGGGGGAAAAATAGGGTGTAGGGTGTTGGGTGTAGGGTACAGGGTTCGGAAGGAAGAATTCTCTGGCCCTGAGGCTTGGGCCCTGGGCCTTGAACCTTTTCTTATAAATCAAACTGGAGCTCACAATGAATTTCAATATTGCCCAACGAACCGAGTCTTTTCAAGAATCCGTCATCCGCAAGATGACCCGGGTGTGTCAGCAGTACAAGGGAATCAACCTGGCCCAGGGGTTTCCGGAGAAGGACCCCCCCGAAGAAGTGCTGCAAGAGGCGCTCAGAGCCATCCGGCAGGGGAACAACCAGTACTCGATCACCTGGGGCCTGCCGGCCCTGCGGGAGGCGGTGGCCGGGAAAGTCTCCCGCTTCGCCGGGTTGAAGGCCGACCCGGAGAAGGAGGTCACCATCACCTGCGGGAGCAGCGAGGCGATCGTGGCCTCTTTGATGGCTCTGGTGAACCCCGGCGAAAAGGTGATCGTCTTCGAGCCTTTCTACGAAAATTACCTCCCCGGCTTGACCCTCTGCGGCGGAATCCCTGAATTCGTCCGCCTGCGGGACCCGGACTGGGCCCTGGACCCGGATGAACTGAAGAAGGCCTTTTCCCAAAAGCCCAAGGCGGTGATCCTGAACACGCCGGCCAATCCCTCCGGGAAAGTTTTCTCCCGCGGGGAAATGGAAACCATTGCCCGCTTCTGCCGGGAGAATGGGGCCTACGTCATTACCGATGAGATCTACGAGCACATCCTCTACGACGGGCTCCAGCACGTCCACATGGCCAGCCTGCCGGGGATGTGGGAACGGACGGTCACCATCAGCGGCATCTCCAAAACTTATAGCGCCACCGGATGGCGGGTGGGTTACGTGATCGCTCACCACGGCCTCATGTCGGCCATCCGCAAGTGCCACGACTACATGGTCGTCGCCGCCCCCACTCCCTTCCAGATGGGGGCGGTGGTGGCCATGGGCCTTCCCGATTCTTATTACCGGGACCTAAAGGAATTCTACCGGGAGCGCCGGGATTTTTTGCTGAAGGTTTTTGAGGACCTTTCCGTTCCGGTCTTCCGGCCCGCGGGAGCCTACTACATGATGATCCGGATCAACGGCCTGGGCCGCGGGGATGACGAGGCCTTCGCCATGGCCCTGGTGGAGAAGGCCGGCCTGGCCGTGGTGCCGGGGTCGAGCTTCTACCACCGGCCCGAAGACGGCCGGGACAAAGTCCGCTTCTGCTTTGCCAAAAAGTGGGAAACCCTGAATCAGGTCAAGGAACGGATGGAGAAGTTTTTGAAAAGATAACCCCTGGCAAGGATCAAATAGCAGACAAGCACCAAATTCCAAAAAAAATCCAAAAATTCAAATTCAAAAATTTAACCCCTTCCAAGCTGCATGATTTATTCACTTCAGTCATTGGAACTTTGGAAATTGGGATTTATTTGTGATTTGGTGCCTGGAATTTGATGTTTTAAATTCCGCATTCCGCAATCCGAATTCCGCATTCCTCATTCAGAAGGGCGGGTTGACGGTCATCATGGTGAAGACGTCCATTGGGACCCCCTGGCGGCCAGGCCGGCCATGGAGTCTCCGTCGTAGCCCGGGTCGTCCTGGAGAATCATTCCTTTTTCTACTGCACCCGTTGGTCCTTCCAGGAAAGAATATTCGTCCGGTTCACCAGGCTGGGAGGGTCAAAGTTGACCCGAGTGGTACTGGCATTCAATCCAGATCCGCCACTGGTGGTTATATATATATCAGGGGGTAAGACCCCGGATGGTTTGTAGGAAAGGACCGGGGAAGTGGGGATCCCCACTCCGATATTCATGCTCCGGGCCCCCCCTGAAGTGCTATGGGGGTCGGCCGGCGGGGTTATAACTCCTGCCCCCGGGGCATAAGTGATTCCTGCAATATTCGTAGTCATCAAAGCGATCCCATACAGCTTGGCCATTCCCGCCTGATTGCAGGGATCGCCGGTTTGATCCGGGAGGTAGGTGGTGAAGTAAACAATTCCGCCGAAGATCGTGGGGTCGGCCAATACTTTTTCTCCCCCGCTGGCCAGGTTCAGGTACCATCCCTTTTTGGCAGGCAGATTGTTGTAAGGGCCGGAACTGATATTTTCGAGGTTGTCCACGCCGTACGTTGCGCTCCGGTCCAGGTCCTTCACGGCAAAAAATTTCTCCTGCACACCTACCGCCAGGGGGTCCGTTTTATCCCCCGTCCCCCAACCCACCCATAAGTTCCAAAATTCATCCATGGTTGCCGTGGCCGTGGTGTATATAGGTCTCCCCGTCCCCTCGGCCGGCGCAAATAAGCGCCCACCGGTCCAATGGGAGGAATTGCAGGAGGCTCCATCACTGGCGCTGCAGAATTTAAACCTCCACATATTTCCCCCCAGGTCTCCGATGTAGGCCGTATCGATGAACCCGTCGAAATCGGTATCCACGATGGCCGGAGAGGCGGGCATGCTGAAGTTCATCAGCGTATCCTGAGCTCGGGTGAAGGCCCACAATATTACTCCATCACTCAAATCGACCACCAAAAACCCTTTACCCCGCGAATCACAATCTTCCGGATCTGCACAGTCCGTAGCATTATACCCTCCACCCACAAAGCCGACCCATTTTTCATTCCCGTTGATTTTCACCCGGCCGATGGCCATCTTACTCCACGGCTCGCCCAGGTATGCTTGTTGTCCGGAGCCGGGTTGCATCCTCCATTTAAAGGCCGGGTTCGTGGTTTGGGTCAGGTCGAGGGAATAGTATCCGCAATAATTTGGGTAATCCGCCGTGTAGAGAGAGCTGAAACCGGAATCGCAGGAGGAGGAAGAGCTCCAGAGGGTGGTGTCGCCCCCCCGGCCCTCCCCCAAAACCATGAGCGTCGCCCAATCTGACGAGGATTTATTAGTGCCAGCGCCGGTCCCCAGCCAGGCATCCGCCACCGTAATCGGTCCGTCGGCCAAATACTGGTGGCTGAGCCCCGTGGGGTGACTGACATGGGCCACATTTTTCAACAAGGAAAGCAGGTTGGGAGGGATAAGACTCCAGGCTTCGCTCCCGTCACTCGTCCGGAAAGCATGAATCTGCCCGTCATTCGCCGAGGCCAGGACAATTCTCTGGCCATTCAGCGAGGTCCGCGAATGGTTGTTCCGGAAAGTCCCGAAGGCACCGTTCCCGTCCCGGAGGTCTCCAAAAAAATTGGAGGGGGTCCCCACGGTTATGAGGGCGGAGTGGAAAATATCGCCCAGCTTCCAGTTATCGGGGTTGTAAGCCGGATCGCCCCGGAAATAACCGACGATCTGATCTCTTTCCGAATCGGTCGTCACGCCCAATATTTCTTTCGTTAGGTTGGAGGTCCTGAAGGGGGTTAAGGATCCCGCTTGATAGGTCAACATGTTCCGGGTATCGTGGGCCGCAGATTTAAGGACGGTTCCGGCATCCCACACCATTGCCCCGACGGTCCCATCCGCATTCACCCCGTACTTTTTTAGATGGCCTTGCCAGAAAGGTTCACTGCTGACCGGCTGGAAGGACGCCTCATAAATATGATTTTCATCCTGGGTTCTGAAAGAAGTGATGGAAACCATGGAAAAGGAGTAGTTCGCTCCCCGAATGGCATTTACGGCCTGCTTGAGGGCCAGGGTGAGATCGTCGGACCCCGAGGCGAGAAAGGCATATCCCGAGAGGGAAATCTCCCCCGGGTCATCGGAAGTGGCGTAGGAATGGTCCCCATCCCCCTCAATATTGTGCACCAGGGTGGAAGAAGCCTGGCATAGAGTCGTGGAAGAAGGATCGTAGGCGTTGGCGGACCCGGAATTGGCCGCCAGCGGATTATCCGTACCCCCGTAATAAGCCATCCAGTTCAGGGTATTCCGAAGGAAATGGGGCATCCCCCCCCCGAATCCTACCACGAAGACCTTGTACCCGGCATCGGCCAGGGCCTTGGCTTTGGCCACCACGGCTCTCCGCCTTTTATACTGAGTGCTTTGATCTTCGCTGCCATCTCCGCCGCAGGCGTAGGTATCGGCCCCGTCCGTAATCAGGATGACGAATTTTGCCCGGCAGGCGGCGGCAGGATCGGTGGCCTTGTGGGCATCCAGGTAAAGCTTGGCCTCCTGCAAGGCAGAGGTTATAGGGGTCCCCCCGGACGCCGATTCGCTGCTGATGCTGGAGGAGCCGCTGCTGCTTGGGGAGCAACTCGTGTCGCCGCCGCAATAGATCTTGCTGTATTTGGTCGCTATCCCGCGAATGAGCTTATTACACCCGGCGGTATAACTCCCTCCCGTGTCGTCGTCGGAGCAATCGTAAAACCGCATATATCCGAATCTTACCCCGAGGCTCTTTTCATCCTGGGAGGTAATGGTATTGGAATCATTATCATCCAGAATGTCAAAGAGAGCCCTTTTGGCGATGGCCAGGCGGCTGCAATCGGTGGAATTTCCCGAACCGGAGGACTTGTAAAAAGGGCCGGAGCAAGAGGCGTTGCTGTATTTGGGCACGGTTTCGTAGGGATCGATGGTACAGGATTTGGTATGGCCGGTGCCGCTCTCTCCATAAAAGGGTATGC
Organism: Deltaproteobacteria bacterium; assembly: GCA_026388915.1. Lineage (GTDB taxonomy): Bacteria > Desulfobacterota > SM23-61 > SM23-61 > SM23-61 > SM23-61. Next base: position 5,043 of record JAPLIW010000570.1, on the reverse strand, counting down.
TGCCATCGTTGCAAGAACTACTGCTGGAAATGTACATGGTCTTCCCCGCGGGAGTCCAGCGCATACTTCCCGACAGGTCCAGAACGACCAGGGCGTCGGGGGATAGGGTCGTAAAGAGTGCGCTCTCATCCTCGTCACCCTGAGCAGGGGAATGGAAAAGAATAGCTCCCAGAAGAAGGACTAGAAAGATTTGTGTTCTCCGCTCCATAACGCTCCTCTATTTACCGGTAAGTGGTCGTCAGTTCCACGGGCCCAAAACCCAGGCTGGCATCCATCTGCACCCTGCTGTGGTAACGGCTGTTGGCCCCGGCAACGGATGTTCGGTATCGGTTTTGCCCCCACTGCTGGCCTCCTCCGGTCGAGTAACCCGGCAGGGGAAGGATTTCCGGGCCCTGCGTCGGACGGCCCACGGAGGTGACGGCAAAATAGGAGTCGGGGTCACTGGGTGGATCGACCACGATGTTATCCGGGGGGATACCCGCCAGGTTGTCCGGGTCAAAATTTTGCGTCACCCAGTGAATTCCCGCCTCAGCGGAAGAAAAAGCCTTCTTCTCCCCCACCATCTGGGAGCTTATCCGGATGTCCTGCGTCGATAGGGAAAAAACCAGAAGCCCCATGGCGTTAAGGATTAATATCACCAAGAGGGCTGCCACGAGAGCAAAACCTTCGCCCGCCGTCCCCCTGAATCTCGCCAGGGAAAATCTCTTTTCTTTACGGGCTGAGTGCATGGTTCCTCGGAATCATACTGGTGGAGTAAATCATTCTTCTTCTCTGCATCGTGTTCGGGTCTACCTCGTTTGTTTCCACTGCCAGAGTGATTTCAATTCTCCTGATCAGGGGTATACTGCCGGGCAGGTTGGCATAGGGAATCTGATTCCCCAGGCTGTCGAAATACCTGAAGAGCGGAATGTCTACCCCGTCGTCATAAAGGCCGTTCCCGTTGAGGTCATTCATCACCCTGACATTTCTGGGGTTTCCCGGCAGGTCACCCAGGAAAGGCATCGCCGCTCCGGTGCAGTCTGCCTGACGCGTTATATACAGGTTGCCCGCATCGTACAGGTAGCGGATGACTTCATTGTTGCTGTCGCCGATGTTCCCGCTTTCGCCGATGTCCATCTCCACGGTTATGGAATTAGCGGTGGCCTCTTGAATGCCCTTATGCCCCCAGTTTGCATCCGTGGTTTGCACTAGCTCCCCGCAATTCTTGGCAGGGGTCAGGCTCGGGCCATCGGGCCCGAAGCGCCAGATTCCAGTGGCATAATTAGGGTTATAGGAGGCCATTTCGATTTCCAGCGCCATAACCCCCATCACCGACCGGGAGTCCTGCTGCACCACGATTTTCCTTTCCATGGCCGCCGAAGATTTAAGCCCCGAGGTCATGGAGGCATAAACGGCGCCCAGGATTAAGAGCCCCACGAAAAGGGCAATTAAGGTCTCAACCAGGGTATATCCTTTTTCCTTCCCGAGGGGGTCCATAATCATCGAAAATATTCCTGTTTGGCGACGATCAAGGCGGCTGAAATCCCGGATGGTCTTCTCGGCCAGCTCACGGTAACGCTGACCCTCCAGGCATTGGCGCCGACATCCGGAGCGGTAGCCGTAGTGGTCGTTACGGTGAAAGCGGCGTCTCCCAATTGCGGCGTTGCTTCTCCACTGACCGGAACGTTGGTGACGGTTATCGTCCCCGGGCTCACCACCGTGCCAGGATTCATGATATAGGCTTCACTGGCTTGAAGCTGTCTCTGCATTAGGCCAGCAGCCCGGGTTAAATAATCAGACTTTCCCGACAGCATCCAGGCAGACGGCTGCAAGGTAAGAAGGCTCAATACACCGAAGGAAAGGAGAAAAAGGGCGATGAGCGCCTCGACGAGGCTAATCCCTTTGCTGTTGCCCTTCAGGCTGCAAGTTTTCCCGATGACTCTCAGGAATACAAATCGCCCTTGGTTCTTCATCTCCATACCCTCTCGCTGTTTAGGTGGGGAATCGTTTTTCCCGTCCAACCAAAATCAGCATAAAACCAAAACTGCCTTCCCCCCATTTTGCATCCCAATTTTGTGTTCCTCCCTCTTCCTTTATCCCATCCCAAAGGGGAAAACCCGGAAAATTCCGGCGGGGCGGTTTATCATCCGCCTTCCATCATCAACTCGCCATTTCTCCATTGAGCAAGATATATGCCAAAAAAACCATCAATTGCCATTTTGGCAAAACATGGAAATTATTTAATAAAATATTAAAATCCATTTTAAGCTATTAATTTTCAAAAACTATTTTATAAACTTTTTTAATAGTCGGAATAAATTAATCCAACTCTCCAGGGGACTAAAAAAACGAACCTCGCTTGATGTTCATTTCGGGCCATATCATGTCCATCTTTGGGCCAAAAATGGACAAGATTCTGATCCGATTCTTCTTGGATATGTATCGGAAATACTTGGGGGTTACATAAGGGGAAAATCCCCTTCCACCGGCCTTCATTCCCCGGCGGAAGGTCGATGACCGGCGCCTTGAGAACTTTTCTTAATCTTTCATAAAATCCTGACGATATGATTCCCAAGAAACCCTCAATCTTTCGACTCCCAAAACCAAGCTGGAATTGCGGATTCTTGGAGGGCTCATGGCTGAGCGGTGGAATTCCGGGAGGGTGAATTTTTCTCCGTGCACCTCTATGCGCCAAAATTTTTCGGGACGGTAGATTTTTAGAATCGGGGCTAAGAAGATGTTCTTCAGAAGCAAAGAACAATACGATAATTGGATTTATAAAAGGAAGCGGAGGAGACTATTCAAATGGAAACTCCATAGGACCCTTGAAAAAACCACCCCCTGGATTGAAGAATTCAAGGCTTTGGTGAAAAAGCCGCTCTTCCTGTCGATCCTATCCCTCCTGGTGGGCCTCTCGGTCCTATGCGTCCATTGGGGGAAGTCCGAGAACAAGGCTTCTCCCGAACCCGTTAAAATATCCGTCGCGGGAAAGCTTTCCCTTCCCAAACCGAAATCTGATCCTGCTCAACCTCAGGGGGCCAATCCCGGGAATGGGTCCCTTTCCTATGAGGACATGCTCCAAAAGGCCCAGAAGACGCTGGTTTTCATCAAAAGCGCCCGGGGAAGTGGAAGTGGGTTCCTCCTTCCCCATTCAGGAATCGTCGTTACGAATGGGCAGATCCTGGGAACCAGCGATCAAGCCGAGGTCTTTCTCGCCTCAGGCCAGGAAAAGACGGCCACGGTTCTCAAGAGACTGCCCCTACCTTTGAATATCGCTTTTCTCCGGGTCGAGGAAATTGATTGGGAGGTATTGCCCCTCGCCGACTCTGATCGTTGCCAGGAAGGGGAGGAAATTTGGGCCATAGGCAACCCTGAGGGGATGAAATGGGGGGCAAAACTTATGGTGGCGAGAGGGAGCATTGCAAACTGTCACCAATCTTATCAGGGAGTTCAATACCTTCAAATCGACAAAGCGATCAGCCCGGATATTGTAGGTGGGCCGATCATCAATCAAAGAGGAGAAATCTTGGGGATATGCCAGGGTGAATTGAAGGGCCTTGAAGGGGCCCATCACGGACTGGCCATTAATGTGGTAAAAGAATCCCTGGACCAAAAGCTCATTCACCTGGAGGAGAGGATCAAAGAGAAAGAAAAATTCTTTAAATATGTGTACGATGACCTGTGGATCATCTTATCCCATGAGACCCAACTCTACCAAAAAAGGTTATCGGAACTCCATACCAAAGAAAGACTGCCGGCTCAAGAGGCCTACCAGCTGGAGGAAAAAAAGCTCCACCCACCCCCTGGATATTCCTCATCGAAAGATTGGATTGCCGACCTGACGGGAAGAGTCATCGCCGGTGAACTCACCAAAGAAAAAGCAGCGGCCCTGATTAAAGGTCACTTTAATTCCTAGCTCATTGCCTTTCAGCTCAGTTCTCTTCGGGTTGAAAGAAGGGAACTTGACAAGCATCTTTGAAAAATCTAATTTCTCTCCATGCGGAGCGCCGAAGCAATCTCAAGAAAAAAAGGATGCCCAGACTCTTCGGGCTCGCCATGGCCGTAAACCCATCTCCTTCGTCGGTGTGGGTTTGGGTCATTTGATAATTGGAAGTTGGAATCCCGTGCTTGGAATGCAGAATAGCCATTCCGCATTCCGCAATCCGAATTCCGCATTCAGAAGGGCGGATTCACGGTCATCATGGTGAAGACGTCCATGCCGTTGGCCTCGGCCTTGGTCTTTTCTCCGTTGATCACCCGGACCAGGCAGTCGATCATCTCTTCCCGGAGTTCTCCCATCGGGGTTCCTTCCACCAATCGACCGGCGTTCATGTCGATGTCGTCCCTCATGGCCTGGTAAACCCTGGTGTTGCTCGCCACTTTGATCACCGGGACCGCGGGGAAGCCGGCAGGAGTCCCCCGCCCGGTGGAGAAGAACATGACCTGGGAGCCGCTGGCGGCCAGGCCGGCCATGGAGTCTCCGTCGTAGCCCGGGCCATCCTGGAGAATCAGTCCTTTTTCGGTGGGCCACTCCCCATAATCCACGACCTGGTTGATCGCCGTCGTGCCGCCCTTGTGGATACACCCCATGGATTTCTCCGCAATCGTGCTCATGCCGCCGTCCATGTTGCCGGGGGAGATGACCCAACTGGCAAAAGGCCCCATAATATCTTTGGTCCGCTGCTCGGCCTGGTCGATCATCGCTACGATCTTCCCGGCCACCTCTTCATTTTTCGCCCGCCGGGTGAGCACATGGGTGGTTCCGATCATCTCCGTGTTCTCCCCGAAGATGACGCTGCCCCCTTTCCCCACGACCCAGTCGGAGACCGAGCCCAGGGCCACATTGGCGGTCACCCCGGACATGGCGTCGGAGCCCCCGCATTCCATGGCCACCAGGAGTTTATCCCACGGCATGGGAACGCGCCGCTGACCGCTGATTTCCGTCAACATCCGCCGGGCAGCTTCGATCCCTTTCTTTGTCGTTTGCAGAGAGCCGGACTCCTGGACATCAAAGACGGCGACGGGCTTCTCGGCCTTCTCGATGAAGGGCCGGAAAGCCTTGGT
>JAPLIW010000589.1 GCA_026388915.1 Deltaproteobacteria bacterium | reverse complement strand
AATTCCAAAGGAGAAATCAGCACCCGCTCCCGGGGAGAGGGGGCCCACCGTCAGCGGAAATTGCTGGGAAAGGAGGGCATTCGCTTTGACCAAAGGGGCCGGGTCAACCTGCGGAAAGTCCAGTGGGCCGGCTCAAAAGCTGGATTTTCCCGCAAGCCGCCGATCGATAAGGACCTCAAGGGGGAGGAAGAGAATTACTAAGGAGGCCGTTATAGTATAGACATCATTGGTTGGAGACTGTTCTTTTTGAAAACCCTAAACTGGACTCCGGCTTTCGCCGGAGAGACGAATATAAAAAAGGTATTGTTCCTTTTCGTCATTCCGGCGGAAGCCGGAATCCAGGAGGATCTAAAGATGAAATAGATGTCTGGATAATTATGGTCCCCTTAGTAAGGTCGAAAGGCCGACTTCCCATTAGAACCCATCCCTTAGTGAATGGAGGATTCAACCATGCCTGAAGCAAACCAAAACAAGGTCATGACCACCCAGGAGGCGATCCGCCGTTTCGTGAAGGACGGCGACCACCTCGTGATCGGCAACTACACCGTGGGCACCTGCTACAACCAGGTGGCGGAGATCGTCCGCCAGGGGAAGAAGGGCTTGACGATCTACAGCCAGTCCGGGGTGTTTGACGTGGAGATCCTGATCGCGGGGGACTGCGTGAGCCGGGTCGTCAGCACCTATTGCATGCGCTCGGGGGGCCGTTCCGGCGGCAGCATGCTGGAGCGGTACCAGCGGGCGGGAAAGATCGAGGTCGAAGACTACTCCAACTTTACTTACAACGCCCGTCTGACCGCCGGGGCCCAGGGCTATTCCTTTCTGCCCGTATTGCCCGGAATCATGGCTTCGGACGTGTTCAAAGTTCGGGACTTCATGGGCGAGGGGAAGTTCGGGGTGGTCAAGTGCCCCTTCACGGGCCGGGACGTGCCCGTGGTTCCCGCGGCCAACCCGGATGTATGCATCGTGCACGTCCAGCGGGCGGACAAGTTCGGGAACACCCAGTACTGGGGCGCCCTGGGCTCGGTGGCCTGGGCGTGCCTGGCCAGCAAAAGAGTGATCGTGAGCTGCGAGGAGATCGTGGATCACGAGATCATCAAAGCCTCGCCCCAATATACCATCGTTCCCAGCTTCCGGGTGGACGCGGTGATCGAGGAGCCGAGAGGCGCTCACCCCGCTGAGCTTTCGGGTTACTACAACCTGGACCTCCTGTTCTGGGCCATGATGGACCTGGCCAACCGGAGCGAGGAAGGCTTCCGGGCCTGGATGAAAGAATGGGTTTACGACCTGCCCACCCGGGCGGCCTACCTGGAGCACTACATCTCGCGCTTCGGCAAGGAACCCCTCGATCGGATCCAGGCCAAGCCCTATTACTCCGCTCCCGTAAACTACGGCTCGGCCTTCACTTCCATGGTGGATGACGAAGGGAAAATACGGGTCTTCGACATGACCCGCACCGAATTTGACAAATTTCTGGAAGAGAGGGGGTTGCTGACCGATGTCTCCTAAAGCCACTAGACAAGAATTGATGATCATCGCGGTGGCCCGCGAGATCAAGGACTACGAGCGGATCCTGCTGGGAGTCGGTCTCCCCACAACGGCCGGCGGCCTGGCCAAGGCCACCCATGCCCCCAACTCCGTGCTCATGACCGAGGCGGGAATCATCGACTTCAAGCCTCTGGTGCCCCCCAACCACATCGCCGACGTCATGTGCCTGCGGGGATTCTCCTATGCCCTGGATCTCTTCAACACCTTCACCACGATCAACTACCGCGGGTTCGTGGACAAGGCCATTCTGGGCGTGGGTCAGGTGGACCGGTACGGAAACATCAACACCTCTTTTATGGGGGGGACCCCCAAGACCGGGATGCGGCTCACCGGCGCGGGCGGGGCGCCCGACTTTATCTCTTACGCCAAGGAGACCATCCTCACCCTGAAGGGCGGGGAGTTCGTGGAAAAGCTGGACTACTTCACCTCGCCCGGGTACCTGGGGGGCGGGGAGGAACGGGACCGCTGCGGGCTCTTCCGTCCCCAGTCCGGCCCCAGCATGATGATCTCCACCGAGGCCGTCTTCCGCTTCGACCGGAAGACCAAGGAAGTGTACCTGGAGTCCCTCCTCCCGGGGGTGGACCTCAAAAAAATCAAATCCAAAGTCCCCTGGGACCTGCGGGTGGCCGATCCGCTGAAACCTTTTCCCACCCCAACCTTGGAGGAGATCGAATACATCCGCACCTTCGCCCCCCAGCACTGCATTCCCCGCGAGATCATGATGGAACTGGCGGTCAAGAAATACTTCGAGTTCGCGGGGGGAAAACGCAAGGGAAAGTCAGGTTGAGGCGAAGGGGTGATGAAAGGGTTCAGCGGCGAGTTTCCAATTTGATTTTTCTTGACCAAACTTGATGATCTCGTAAAAAGTCGAAATTCCATAAAATTCGTCATTCCGGCGAAAGCCGGAATCCAGGGTTCCCGGTGAAAACCGGGATCCAGTCTTAGAGATGGTTCCCGACTTTCGTCGGGACGACGTCTGGACCCCGGCTTTCGCCGGGGTGACGCCTCAAGGGACTTTTTACGAGACCATCAAATCGGAGATGATTAAAAGATTTCACAGTTGGGGATTTTATCCTTTCAGTTTTGGCCGCGCGGTCCCCCACATGGCTACTGCCCCCACCAC
>JAPLIW010000866.1 GCA_026388915.1 Deltaproteobacteria bacterium | reverse complement strand
GCGGGAATAATCCTGACCCTCCTGATTTTGATGTTTGTTTTTTGTGCATCGGATATTTTTGCCGGGGAAAAAATGCCTTTAACCCCTTCATCCAAAGACAAGTGCCCTGTCTGCGGCATGTTCGTGGCAAAATATCCTGATTTTCTTGCCCAGATAATCTTTAAGGATGGTACTGCATTTTTTTTCGACGGGCCGAAGGATATGTTCAAGTTCTATTTCAATCTCCAGCGCTATAGCCCGAAGAAAAAGTTGGAGGATATTGACGCACTTTACGTTACAGATTATTACAGCCTGCTCCCCATTGATGGATTCACCGCCTTGTATGTGACTGGCAGCGATGTATACGGACCCATGGGGAGGGAGTTGATTCCCTTCGGAAAGAACCAGGAAGCCCTGGAATTTAAAAGAGACCACAAGGGAAAGGAAATCCTGAATTTTCAGGGCATAACCCCTGCTGTCGTGAAGGGCCTCGATTGATGATCAAAAGGAAATCGGACACTTTTCTCTGGTATGTGGTGGCAAATATTTGTGTGCTTCTGCTTCTCTTCATCCACGCATTTTTTGAACGTAAAAAAGCCTTGCCCCATTTGACGAATCGAATCAGGATGGTGCATGACTACCAACTTACCGACCTTTCTCTCTTCACTGAAGCCCGTTATACGAGGCATCCTTCCATGGCAGATTTGAATACGGCTTTTCAGGACCACCCCCTTTCCCTTGAACATTTTCCCTCTGGATCTCTCGTCAACCCCCCACGACACCTTACAAAAAATGGCCTGGATTGAAAAACAGAGAAACATCCTGGATTTTGCCCTCTCGTCTCTTCTCAGGAGATGGGGTAAGAACCTTGCCCTCGTAGTTGTCTACACACTGATTGTCTTTATCCTTGCATCGATCTTTTTCCTGACCCATTCAATTAAGAAGGAGGCATCAATTGTGTTGCAGGGAAGTCCGGAAATTGTTGTCCAGCGTATCATTGCAGGAAGGCATGATCTGGTCCCTGAGGGGTATATGGATGAGATCAGGAAGATCCCGGGAGTGCTTGCAGTGAATGGCCGTCTCTGGGGGTATTACTATGAACCAGCTACCGGCGCCAATTATACTATGGTTGTAACCGATGCAAGCCGGGGAAAAGTCGGCGCAATCAACGTTGGGACAGGTGTTGCCAGAGTTGCAGGGGTTCAGAAGGAAGACACAATCCCTTTTAAGTCTTCAGACGGGACTTACATAAGCCTTGAGGTGGCAGATGTTTTTCCCCATGATTCAGAACTCATTGCATCGGACTTGATTGAAATATCCGAAGTAGACTTTCGGAAATTATTCGCCATCCCCAAAGGTACTTTTATTGACCTGACCCTTCGGGTTCGAAACAAGAATGAATTGAATGTTATAGCGGACAAGATCAGGCGATACCTGCCTGATACACGCCCAATACTCCGGGATGAGATTTTACGAACCTATGAAGCCATCTTCGATTGGCGGGGAGGATTATTGGTAGTGATTTTTACCGGTGCAATCCTTGCTTTTGCTATCTTCGCATGGGATAAAGCATCAAGCCTGAGCTTCGAAGAAAAGAAGGAAATAGGTATTTTGAAGGCGGTTGGCTGGGAAACGTCAGAGGTTATTACCATG
>JAPLIW010000487.1 GCA_026388915.1 Deltaproteobacteria bacterium | reverse complement strand
AGGGGGAAACAGATCGTCAAGGAAAAATTGCTTTCTTTCCTGGAAATGAGGGGAATTTAGCGGCCGAAGGTAGAACGCGCTTTAAGTACCGTATTTTTTCATCAAAAATACGGATTCATCCCAATTCCCCCCTTTGTCCATTCGAGAGAGAATAGAGTAAAATGAAGGGCTGAATGGTCTGGCCGAGATATTACAGTTTTAGGCGGAAACTTCCCCAGGCGGTCGGGAAAATGAATAAATTTTCGGGCTCTGGGCAGGAAGCGGATTCACGGGGTAAAGATGGCTTTCCTGCCACGGAAAAGGAGAATCCCATGGTAGATATCATTCCCCGACCAACCAAGAGCCGAAAAGGAGCAGTGATTAAGGTTCTTCTATTGGTCGCATTCATCGCAGTTGCGATCGGCCTCATCCGCTTTACCCCGGTTAAGGAATTTTTTGCTAAAGAAGCATTGGGCCAGTTTTTGGATCGAGCCGGCTTTTGGGCGCCCCTGGTTTTTATGCTGGTTTATGCCGCAGGAATATGTTTGTTTCTGCCGGGTACCCTTCTCACGGCCCTGGGGGCGGCGCTTTTCGGCGCGTATTGGGGGTTTGTGTTTGTTTATGTAGGGGCCATGGCTGGGGCCAGCGTGGCTTTTTGGATTGGACGAACGCTGGGCAGGGATTTTGCCGCTTCTCTAATTGGAGAGAGGCTTAAAAGGTACGATGAGGCCATTGAACGCCACGGGTTTGCGACCGTCCTTTATCTGCGGCTGATTTATTTTCCTTTTACTCTCCTGAATTTCGGCATGGGGCTGACCAAAGTTAGGTTCGGGGATTATTTTGCGGGCACTGGTTTGGGCATCCTGGTAGGGACCTTTATTCTTACTTTTTTCGTCGGTACGATCAAAGAGGTTTGGGCTGGAGGGGACTGGGGGCAGTTGATTTCTTTCAAGGCTTTCTTCTCAGTGGGTCTTTTCGTCTTTTCTCTCTTCATTCCCAAGATCGTCAAGAAGATCAAGAAAGAAAAGGAATGATGGAATAATGGGAAACCAATTTAAAGATTCGATCTTCTCAATTTTCCATCATTCCCATATTGATGATCTCGTAAAAAGTCGAAATTCCATAAAATTCGTCATTCCGGCGAAAGCCGGAATCCAGTTATTTCAAGATGTTCTAGACCCCGGCTTTCGCCGGGGTGACGCTTCAAGAAACTTTTTACGAGACCATCAATATTCCATTATTCCATTGGTGTTCAGGGACATCGGCATCCTGGGGGGAGGCTCGGGCGGTTTGACGGTTGCAGCTGGGGCTGCCCAGCTTGGAGCCAGGACCCTGCTGGTGGAAAAGGAGGATGCTCTGGGTGGGGATTGCCTTCACTTCGGTTGCGTGCCGAGCAAGACCCTGATTCATACCGCCAAAGTCTACCACCTGATGAAGAACGGCCCCAAATTCGGACTTCCTTCGGTAGAGGTCAAGTTGGTCGATTTCCGCGAAGTGGCCCAAAGAATCCAATCGGTCATCCGGACCATCCAGAAACACGACTCGGAGGAGAGATTCTGCGGGCTGGGGGTGAAAGTGGAATTCGGAGAGCCGGCTTTTCTGGATGAGCATACCATCGAGCTCAAGGGAAAGAAGGTTTCGGCCAAAAACTGGGTGATTGCCACCGGGTCTTCCCCCGCCATCCCGCCGGTAAAAGGGCTGGGTCAGACTCCCTACGTGACCAACCGGGAGATCTTCTCCTTCGAACAATTACCGGCATCCATGATTATCCTGGGGGCCGGCCCCATCGCCGCCGAGATGGCCCAGGCGTTCTGCCGGCTCGGGACTCGAGTGGATGTGATCCAGCGGTCCGGGCAGATTTTGAGCAACGAGGACAAGGACATGGCCGACCAGGTCATGGAGGTTCTCCAGGGAGAAGGGGTTGCCTTTCATCTCAACACCGCAATCCTCAGCACCCGGGACCTGGGAAAGCAACGGGAGGTGGTGATCGAGACCCAAGAAGGGGAGCCGAGGTCCCTAAAAGCTGAAACCATCCTGGTCGCCCTGGGACGGGAGGCCAACCTGAAAGGTTTGAACCTTGAAGGAATCGGAATTCCCCATGATGACAAAGGGTTGACCTTGGATGCCCGGCTGAGGACCAACCACAAACACATCTATGGAGCCGGAGACGTGACCGGAACCTACCAGTTCACTCACGCGGCCGGCTATGAGGGGTCCATCGTGGTGAGCAACGCTATCTTCCATCTTCCCCGGAAGGTGGATTACACCTACCTTCCTTGGTGCACGTACACCCATCCGGAACTGGCCAGCATCGGGATGAACGAGAAAAGGGCTAAGGCCGCTGGGATCGAATACGATATCTGGGTGGAGGAATTCAAGGACAACGACCGGAGTATTGCCGAGGGGGAACTCGTGGGAAAGATCAAAATGCTATTGGACAAGAAGGGAAAACCGATCGGCATCCAGATCCTGGGGCCGCGGGCCGGGGACCTGGTGAGCGAGTGGGTCGCCGCCCTGAACGGAGGGGTGAAGCCCATGACCCTGGCTGCGGCCGTTCATCCCTATCCCACCCTGGGGGAGATCAACAAGAAAGTTGCCGGCACCTATCTGTCCAGCAAAATCTTCTCCGAGCGGGTGAAGAAAGGACTCCGTTTCTTCTTCCATCTGCGGGGCCGGGCCTGCGGGCCCACGTAAGAATGCGGAATTCGGAATGGGGATTCCCTGTTGCTTGTTACTGGTTGCTGGTTGCTCGTTGAAACCGATCGTCTCAAACGCACAGGCCCGATTGAGCAACAAGAAACCAGGCCCTATTTTTAGAATAATGAACAGCGGACGGGACACGGATCAACACGGATAAACGCGGATAAAGGGTGAAGGATAAATTCAGAAATCCGGAATCCGAAATTGAACAAAAGGTCCCTTCCGGGTATAATGTAAAAAACTGTTGGCTAGCTTCCAATAACCTACCCTCATCCAACCGATAGGTTATCAGGACAAATCATTCCAGCTGGGGGAAAATTCTTTAATGGGGAAAACCCTGCGTTTAAATTCGCATTGCGCAATCCGCATTCCTCATTTGGAAGGAGTTTCGGGTCGTATGGAAATCGATAAAGAGAAATGTGTCGGCTGCGGGAATTGCCATGCCGTCTGCACCTTGGGAGTCATCTACCTGGATGAGGACGGAAAGTCGGCGGTCAATCAGGATGAATGCGTGGAGTGCAATACCTGCTACCGGGTTTTGCGGAACGAAGGCTATTCGCCCTGGTTCGTGAGGGCCATCCGGAAGGTCCTTTCCGCCTTCCGCCTGGGGTATATGGCAGATGTGGATGTATGTCCCACCGGGGCCCTGACCCCGCCGCAGTTGGAATGGCCCCGGAGCCTTCGGGCCGCCTTCAGCGACCCCACGACGATCCACCCGGGAACGGGCGTCGGCGGCCGCGGGACGGAGGAGATCAAGAGCAACGACGTGACCGGACGAATCCGCAAAGGGGAGGCGGGAATCGTGGTGGAGATGGGCCGTCCGGGGATCGGAGCCACGTTTCGGGATGTAGAAAAAGTCGCCGTGGCTTTGGCCCGGGTGGAGCCGTTCTTTGAGCCCCAGAACCCCGTGACCCAGTTGATAGCCGACCCGAAAACCGGAAGGATGAAAGAAGAGGTCCTGGGCGAAAAAGTCCTCTCGGCGATCATCGAGATAAAGATTCGGCAGGAAAAGATCCCCGAAATCCTCAAAATCCTGGAAGGGGTGCAGAGGGAAATCGATACGGTGATCAGCGTGGGCGTTTCCTCCAAATGCCTGCCGGACGGGTCCGCTCCCCACGAAGAGTGGGTGAGAAAGGCCGGCTACCGCCTTTCCCCCAACGGAAAGACCAACCTGGGTCTGGGCCGCCCCTTTTTCAAGGAGGATTAGAGCATGACCAACACGCTGCACAGAAGAGGAAACGCGAGCAGCCTGAAGAATGATTATGTGATCTTCTGCACCACGGCCAAAGGGATCAACTCCCAAGGGTCAGGTTCCAAGATCCAGGAATTCATCCGCATCTGCCTGAAGTACAACCCGGTCAACATGGGCGACAACCACATGGGAAACATTCTCCAGGAGGATGTGGGAATCCAGAAGTTCATTGCCGACCAGCCCGATGGGCAAGGGGCGGCGGCCGTCTTCACCGACCTGGATACCCTCCAGAGAGTCATCGAAGAGCTGATCCGGGCCGACCTGGGGATCTCCATCAATGTGAGCGGCCTTCTGGATGAAGTCCAGGCATGCTGCCGCAAGGCGGGGATCGAGCGGCACAGCCTGGAACACTCCCTGGGGATCTGGGGGGCCAAGGACCGCCTGCCGGAGAGGGACATCTTGGAAGTCAATACCCTGTGCGGCCACGGACTGGTCTCCTTCAACCTCATCCGCAAGATGGTGGAATACGTGAAGCTGCGGAGGTTGACCCCCCAAAAGGCGGCGAACATCATGGCCAAGTGCTGTGAGTGCGGGGCCTTCAACCCAGTCCGGGCGGAGCAACTGCTGGAGAAGATGGTCAGGGGGTAGGGGCGCTTCGTGAATCGCCCCTACCGGAAAATGCGATCGGTGGTTCGAATGGTCCGACCGTAGGGGCGGTTCGTGAACCGCCCCTACCCGTCCAATTATATAAAGAGGGAGAATATGATCAAAGAAAGCAAGGGTAAAATCACCGAAGAATTCTACGCCCTGGGAAACCCGGCGCTTCCTTCTTACCTTCTCCTGGGGGATTCCCCGGTCCTTTTCGACTCGGGAATGACCGTCATGGGCCCTCTCTACCTTCAGGACCTGAAAAAACACCTGGGGGATCCCAACCGGCTGACTTACCTTTTTCTCACCCATTCCCATTTTGACCACGCCGGGTCCGCTCCCTTCCTCAAGAGGAATCTTCCCCGCCTGAAGGTAGCTGCTGGAAAAGCGGCTGCCGATATCTTCAAGAGGCCCAATGCCATCCAATTGATCCAGAGCCTGAGCAAGCCCATGGAGGAAAAGATGAAATCCCAGGGGGGCGACCTGGATGTGACTTTCCACGGTTTGGAGTTGGACCGAATCCTGGAAGACGGGGAGGAAATCAGGCTGGAAGATGAAACCCGAATCCAGGTCATCGCCACGCCCGGACACACCCGGGACACCGTTTGTTATTACCTCCCGAAGCTGAAAGCCCTGGTCGGCGGGGAGGCGGTTGGAACCTTTGACCGGCATTTCAACGTCCGCCCGGTCTTCCTTTCCAGCTATGACGACTACCTTTCTTCGCTCGAGAAGCTCAAGAGGCTGGAGATGGACCTCCTGCTCCTGGGGCATTTTCATGCCCTGACCGCCGACGCCCAGAGCATGATCCCCAAAGCCATCGAGGCCACGAAAGCTTTCGGCCGGCGGATCGAAAGCGAGCTGAAGGCCCACGGAGGAAACCAAGAGGCGGTCGTCAAAAAAATCTTCCAGGAGGACTACGTCGAAAAGAAGCTGATCAACCAGGAAGAAAGGCCCTTCCTCATCAACCTCACCGCCCAGGTCAAGGCCATCGCCGAAAGAAAAAAATGAAGAAAGGCGGGGCTAAACAAAATTTAGAATGGCCAGGTGGTCGTCCATATGGGCACAGGCAGGAATCTCCCTGTTCTTGTAGGCGATAAATCCAACCCCTGCAGCCAGGGCGGTCTTCCGGTCGATCTCTGAGTCCCCCACCAAAAGGACCTCTTCTTCTTCCAAAGAGAAGTTTTGAAGAATCTTTTCGATGGATTCAGGGTGCGGTTTGGGGTTTTGAACGTCCCGGGTCGTGACCACAAGCTCGAAAAAAGGCTCCAGACCGAATTTTTTCAGGATATACCCCATATTGGTCGTACGGCTCGTACTGATGGCCAGGCGGATCCCCCTGGCCTTTAAGGCCTGCAAAGCGGGGATGATGTTGGGCTCCAATTTCAAGCGGGCCGCAGACTCTTCAGGATCCATCCGCGAAAACCGTTCCAGGGCCTGCCGTTCCTTGTCCGGGGCGTTCCGAAAAATATGATGGATGGCTTCATGAACCGTGTGGGAGTGGGCATAGCCAAGCTCCTCCTCGGTCAGGGGCTCTCGTCCCAGGGCCGCACAAAAAGAGGAGTAAAACCATCGGTTGGCCTCCAGGGAATCAAAAAGAACTCCGTCGCAGTCGTAGATGACACCGCGGATTTTCGAAGTCCTCTTTTCCATATTCTTTATGGATCATCTCCAAATTAGTTGAAAGCCAAAGAGCTGGTATATTCGAAATGTCAGGTGATTCCAGGGTCCCGGAAGGAAAGTCATATTGCTTGCAATCATGAGGCACCTATCCCTTTTTAGCTGTGGCGGGGGTGTTCGGTCAGCTCATCGAAATCTTCTTTTCCCGCCCCCGCTGCGCTTTGCGGAAGGCAAGCAGGGAGGCTATGGAAATCCATATCCCGCCGATGCTTGCGGCGCAATCTGACTTTCCTTCCGGGCCCTTGACAGGGTTTCA
>JAPLIW010000232.1 GCA_026388915.1 Deltaproteobacteria bacterium | reverse complement strand
ATACATGCCGGAAGCGGTGTGGGAACTGGAGACGGAACAAATGGTTGAAGCAATGGCCTTCTTGAAAGAAAATGTAGGGGCGGTTCGCGAACCGCCCCTGCGCGAAGTGGCGGTATTCGGCAACACCCTGCACGTGGTAACGCCAAAAGGGGCCGATCTGACATCCTCCCTCCCTTCCCTTCTTTCTGCCGAGGGTATTCCCGTCCGGCGACTCGAGCAAATTGAACCGTCGCTGGAGGATGTGTTTGTATCTTTGGTGGAAGCCAAAGATCGTGAACCATCGTAGGGGCGGCTCGCGAACCGCCCCTACACACAAGAACAGGATTCAAATCGTGCGGGACAAAAATCAGATATTGAATCGCCATTCGGTTCGACTGAAGGAATACGATTACTCCCAGGCTGGGGTGTATTTTGTTACCTTGTGTGCTAAAAACCGAAAATCCATTTTCGGTGATATCATCGATGGAACCATGCAAACGAATGAAACAGGTTTAATCATTGCAGCGACCTGGCAATGGTTATCTGAGCAATATCCCTACGTAAGATTGGACACATGGGTGGTCATGCCCAACCATTTTCATGGAATCGTGTTCCTGTTGGATGATCGTAGGGGCGGTTCGCGAACCGCCCCTACAAAACGGAAACCATTGGGGCGTCTGATTGGTGCTTTCAAAACCGTGTCTACCAAACGAATTAACGCACTCCGTGGCACCCCGGGTCAACCCGTCTGGCAACGGAACTACTACGAACACGTCATCCGCAACGAAATCGATTTGGAAGAAACCCGGGAATACATCCAAAACAACCCTTTGAAATGGCTGGAAGATGAAAACCATCCAGCAAACATGGAAAAATGAAATTGTAGGGGCGGTTCGCGAACCGCCCCTACAGGCCGTCCGCCGAACCCCGACATGAAACTAATCCGCCTCAAAGCCATCGCCTTCAAAGAATTCCTCCACATCATCCGCGATCCGCGTTCGCTGGCCCTGGCGGTGTCCATCCCCGTGCTTCTCCTGGTCCTCTTCGGGTACGCCCTTACCCTGGACGTGGACCGCATCCCCACCGTGCTCTACGACCTGGACCGCACTCCCCGCTCCCGTGATCTGTGCGATCGGTTCCTAAGCTCGAAATATTTCCAACTGCAAGCCGCCGTTCAAAGCTACGCCCATCTCCAGGAGATGCTGGATTCCGGCCAGGCGCTGATGGGATTGGTCATCCCCGCCAATTTTTCCCGGGACCTGGAGTCGGGCCGGGATACCACCATCCAGGTGCTCATGGACGGGACCGATGCCAACACGGCCACGATTGCCCTGGGTTATGCCAACGCCATCACCCTGCTCTACTCTCAAGATCTGATGAAAGAGAAGATGACCCGCCTGGGGGTGGGGAAAATCTCTCCGCCCATCGAGCCCCGCATCCGCATCTGGTTCAACCCCGACCTGGAATCGAAGAACTTCATCGTCCCGGGACTGATCGCCATCATCATGGCCATCCTGGCGGCCATTCTTACTTCCGGGACCATCGCTCGGGAGTGGGAACGGGGATCCATGGAGCAGCTCATCTCCACCCCCATCCGCAAAGGAGAGTTGATCCTGGGGAAACTGATCCCCTACTTCGTCATCGGATTGATCGACCTCACCCTCTCGGTCCTCATGGGAAGATACCTTTTCGGGGTGCCCCTCCGGGGAAGCGGTTTTCTCCTCTTCTCTCTGGCCAGTCTTTTTCTCCTGGGAGCCATCTGCCAGGGGGTTCTGGTTTCCATCGTCACCCGTAACCAGCTCCTCTCCAGCCAAATCTCCATCATCCTTTCCTATCTTCCGACTTTTATCCTCTCCGGCTTCATCTACCCGATCCACAACATGCCCCAGTTCATCCAGTTCATCACCTATGTGGTTCCGGGTCGGTACGTGGTGACCATCCTTAAAGGAATCTATTCCAAGGGGATCGGCCTGGAGATCCTGTGGATCGAGGCTATGCTTCTGGCCGTTTATGCCGGAGCCATGACTTTCTGGGCCCACAAGCGGTTCCAAAAGAGGATCGGTTGACCATGTGGCAGCGGCTCAAATCTATGCTCATTAAAGAATTCATCCAGGTTTTCCGCAATCCCCGGATGCGCATTATTCTATTCCTTCCCCCGCTGGTGCAACTATTGGTCTTCGGGTACGCGGCCAACACGGATATCCGGAACATTTCTTTAGGAGTTTACGACCTGGACCACACCCCGGAGAGCCGGGAGATGACTGAGCATTTCGCCTCTTCCGGGTATTTCCGGATCGTGGAAAAGCCCAAAAGCCCGCTGGAAATGCGTCGCCGGATTGATGAGGGAAGGATCAGCGCCGCTCTCCAGATCAACAGCGGCTTTGCCCGGCAGTTGCGCACCCGGCAAGGGACAATGGTTCAGATCGTCGTGGATGGTACGGATTCTAATACCGCCTCGGTGGTCATGGCCTACGCCCAGAGGATCGTGGCCGAGTATTCCCGGCAGATCCTTGTCCAACGGATTTTTTCCCTCCCCAATATTCCCGACGAGATGAAAAGGCCTTTCTTCGTCAAAGGGGGAATCGAGGTGGAATCGCGGGCTTTCTTTAACCCCAACTTGGAGAGCCGGAATTTCTACGTCCCCGGGATCATGGCCTTCCTGATCATGCTGGTCACCCTCCTTCTGACCTGCATGGCGATTGTGCGGGAACGGGAGATCGGAACGATGGAACAGCTGATTGTCTCCCCGATCCGGCCCTTCGAGCTCATCCTGGGGAAAACCATCCCCTTTGCCATTATCGGATATATCGATGTGCTCATCGTGACTTTGGTGGGAGTCTTCTGGTTCGAAGTCCCCATCCGCGGCTCCATCCTTTTATTATTGGCGGCGACCACGATTTACCTGCTCAGTTCCCTGGGAATCGGGCTTTTCATCTCTACCATCTCCCACACCCAGCAGCAGGCCATGATGACCATGTTCTTCTTTTTCGTCCCCGCCATTCTCCTCTCCGGCTTCGTTTTTCCCATCGCCAACATGCCCCCCATCGTCCAATACCTTACGTACGCCAATCCCCTTCGATACTTTCTGGTCATCATCCGGGGGATCTTCCTCAAAGGTAGCGGCTTCGATATTCTCTGGCCCCAGATGCTCGCCCTGGCCGTTCTGGGAGGGATTGTGTTTACCTTCAGTTCGCTGCGGTTCAGGAAGAGGATGGAATAAGAACAGGGTGGAGGGGGCAGGGTGCGGGGTGCAGGGATAAGAAAAAAGGATTGAGGTTGGAGGTTGGGAAAAAATGCTCATGGCTCATAGCTCATGGCGAATGGCAAAATGAGAAAGCCATAAACAGCGACTTTAATCCCAGCAAGAGTCGTCATTCCCGCGAAAGCGGGAATCCAGGTATTTCAAGCATTTCTGGACTCCGGCTTTCGCCGGAGTGACGGATTTTACTTATTTATGAAATCATCAACTATGCGACTACAAGACTAGCCGACGACTCGATTGACCACTGACAACAGACCACGGACTATGTTTTTTGCATAAAGCTGAAATCCGCTTCGCCGCTTTCCAGGAGGGCCAGGGTTTCGGCGTACATTCCCCGCTTGAGATTCCCATAGATTTGGCGATCTTTGTTGGCCAGGGACGCGGCGCGGGCGATGGACCGCGGCAGAACCTGGTCCGGGGGAACGGCTTCATCGACGACTCCCTTCTCCTTCGCCTCGCACCCGCCGATCCGGGCCCCGGTGAGAATCAGGTCGCGGAAGGCCACCGGGGAAAGCCGGCTTTGAATCAAGGCCCTCATGCCCGGGGCCAAGGGGATTTTAATGTCCACTTCCGGGAGGCATAAAAACCCCCGGTCAGCCCGCATGACCCGGTAGTCGTGGGCCAGGGCCAGCATGGCCCCGGCGGCAAAGGCGTGGCCGTTGATGGCCGCCACGGTGGGAACGGGAAAGGCCATGACCCGCCCGAGGAATTTCAACACTGCGGGAATGAAGTTTTTCCACTCCTTGATTCCTTCGCCCATCAACCAGCCCAGGTCCAGCCCGTTGGAGTAGAATTTCTCCTCCCCGCCCACGGTGACCAGCGCTGCCGGGCCGGTGGACCGCTCCACTTGGTCGAGCGTCCGATTCATATCGCCGATGAAGGATGGATTAAACCGGTTCTCTCCACCCTGCATGGTCAGGATAAATACGTCTCCCTCTCGTTTCAGGTCTACGATGGCCATAACGATTTTGCTTCTCCCTTTATGCCAAGCTCCCTCCCTTTATCCCTCCAGCGGCAGCCCTCCATTCAGGCCATGGGAGGGGAATTAAAAGAATGGCTCTGCCTTCACACTCCGAGCAGCCGCACCCGCAACGATCGATCATTCAGCAGGTCTGCGGCCAAGCCATCATATTCGATCATTCCGTTATTCAGGACGTAAGCCCGGTTGGCCAAGGTGAGGGTTAAACTCGCATTCTGTTCAACCAGGAGAAGGGTGGTTTCTCCCCGTATCTTCTCGATG
>JAPLIW010000828.1 GCA_026388915.1 Deltaproteobacteria bacterium | reverse complement strand
CTGGACCGGGTGCGGGACCCGAACCTTCCGGGTGCCCAGCGCAACACGCTGCTTAACGTGAAGGAGGTCAAGATCACGGGACCGTACCAGGTTCAGGTGATCCTGTCCAAGCCCATTCCCAACATTTTTTACATTCTGGCCACCAACGTGGGGACCATCGGCATGATGCCCAAGAAGGTCCTGGAGAGTCATGACAATAAAGTGCTCCGGCCCATCGGCACCGGCCCTTATGAATTCGTCGCTTGGGAGCGGGACACCAAAGTCATACTGAAGCGATTCGAGGCCTATTCGTCCGCCGATGGGCCGGTGAACGGATACCTGGGGAAGCGGAATCGATACTTTGACCAGATTATATTGAATGTGATGAAAGAACCGGCCACCCGGATCATGGCCCTGGACCGGGGGGACCTGGATTCGGTACCCGTCCTGCCCTACCAGCAGATCGATGACCTCAAGAAGAGAAAAGACCTCCAGGTCAGAACCGGTCTGGCCCCGGATGCGCCCTGGTATCTCTTCAACGTCAACTTCAACCATCCTTACCTCTCCAAAGTGGATTTCCGCAAGGCCTTGGCCTATGCCCTGGACCGGAAAGAGATCACTAAGGCGGCGGTGTGGGGATACGGTACCCCCACCTTTTCGGTCATCCCGCCCATGCTTCCTGCCTATTCTCCGGAGTTAGAAAAGATGGCCCCCCAATATGACCCGGCCAAGGCCAAGGAGTTTCTGCAGAAGACCGGGTACAAGGGGGAAAAGATCAAGATCCTGACCTCCAAGAACTACACCCCCATGTACGATCAGGTCCTGGCCGCTCAGGCCATGTGGGCGGCCGTGGGGATCAACACCGAAGTGGAGGTGGTTGACTGGGCGACCCACCTGACCCGGTGGCAGAAGGGGGAGCATGAAATTCTTTCCTTCGCCATGATCGGGCGGATGGAACCCCTGTCTCAAACCATCATCCTGGGGCCGAAAAATTTTTACAACTACAAGAACCAGGAGGCCTTCGCCATCCGTGAGGCCCTGGAGAATACCTGGGACCCGGGCAAGCAGAACGAGCTCTTCCGCAAGCTCTATGACCTGACCTGCCAGGAGGTTCCCTTCATGATCAATTTCTACATCCATAACAGTATTGCCCTCAAGCCCCACGTGAAGGGATATGATCCCATTTTTGATCCCTTCGGGGGGCGGGTGTGGAATTACTATTTTGAGAAATAACCATCAGGCCCCCTCACCCCATCCCTCTCCCCCCCGAGGGAGGCTGTGTCATAATTCGTCATGCCCGCGAAGGCGGGCATCCAGGGGGCTCAAATCATGAATAAAATCGCGACTGGATTCCCGCTTTCGCGGGAATGACGGCTCTTTTTTCTAATTACGACACAGTCTCAGGGGGGAGAGGGCGAGGGTGGGGGGGGATTTGCGAATGAAAAAGTACGTCATCCGCCGCCTCGTCTCGGTCATTCCCGTCCTGTGGCTGGTTTCCGTCCTGGTATTCGGCCTGATCCATCTCGTCCCGGGGGACCCCGTTCTGGTGATTCTCGGGACCACGGCGGAGAAGGAGCAGATCGAGGCCATGAGACACAAACTGGGCCTCGACCGCCCCATCCTGGTTCAGTACGGGACCTGGATTGGGAATCTCCTCCAAGGGGACCTCGGGCACTCGATCATTTCCGATGAACCGGTCATGGAGATGATCCTCCGGCGCATGCCCGTCACCTTGACCGTCGCCGCTGCCGCCCTGCTTCTCTCCCTTTCCATATCCATTCCCACCGGGATTCTCTCGGCCCTGCGCCATAACACCTATACGGATTACATCTTCATGGGCCTGGTGATCCTGGCGGTTTCCATGCCCAGCTTCTGGCTGGCTTTGCTCTTCATCCTGCTTTTTTCGGTGGAGCTGAAGCTCTTGCCCATGATGGGTTATGTCTCCATTTTCACCGACTTCTGGGAGGGGCTCCGGTACCTCGTCCTGCCGGCCATGTCGCTGGCCTTCATCCTGGCCGCCCTGGTGGCGAGGATGACCCGGTCTTCCATGCTGGAGGTTCTGCGGGAAGATTACATCGTCACCGCCCTTTCCAAAGGGACCCCCCGCCGGTTTATCGTCTTCAAGCATGCCCTGAAGAACGCCTTTG
>JAPLIW010000151.1 GCA_026388915.1 Deltaproteobacteria bacterium | reverse complement strand
CTTTATGAATGCTTCATCCGTGTTGATCCGCGTTCATCCGCGTCCCATTATGTCTTTTGCCCTTAAGTCTTTGGCGAATATAAAATCTGTGTTTATCTGTTTTCATCTGGCCCAATTAGGTCTTTTCCTTAAGATCGAATTTCTCCACCACCGCAATTTTACGGTTTCAGCCCAAAAAGGACGAAAGCGATCATATCCTTCAAGATAGGGGGAGGAACTTCCGGATGGACGTTCGTATTCCAGACGATCCATTTGAGGCCGATGAAATGAACCAGCCCCATGAGGGACCGGGCCAAAAACACCGCGGGCAGCTTGCGGATTTCTCCTTTTTCCATCCCCTGCTGCAGTCCCTGAATGTACCCCTGGGCCATTTTTTTGTAATACCACAGGCTGACCTCGCGGTCGATCATCTCGCATTCCGGCACCGCCCGGTAGATCTCCCGGTGTTCCCGGAGGAATTCATAAAAAGCGATCATACCCACCCGTTCGGCGTCCCGCCGGTCTTTCGTCCGGGCCACCCTCCGCTGGAGTTCGCGGCGCATCTGGGAGTTGATGTATTTGACCAGGCCTTCGATCAAATCCCCCTTGCTGCCGAAGTGGACGTAAAAAGTCCCCAGGGCCACGCCCGCCTCCCGGGTGATCTCCGAGATGTTGGCCCGATTGATCCCGTGGCGGCCCTGCCGGGTGTTTTCTCCTTTGGTCAGGGGCTCCCCCTCTGCCGAGTGAAGGGGGACCGGATCGGGAAGCGAAAGCCGCGAGCCTTCGGACGCTTTTTCCCAGCGGGTCGGCCCGTTGACTCCATGCAGGATCAGGTCGGTCATCTGCCGGACCGCCTCGCGGGGCGGGGTTCTATCCTTCCCGCCCCAATCCAGGGAATGGAAATAACAGATGCCGATCAGCCCGTAGGCAATCATGTTGGGGTCCAGAGGACGAAGATTTCCGCCCTGGGCCTCCCGACGGAAGAATTCCCGGTAATGGCGGGCGATGGCCTCATAATAGGCGATGGTCACCCGGTCGGTGAGCTCCGACTCGCCTAGAATCCTATGGAAGGCGAAGTTTTCCCGGGTGTGTTCGTACAGAAGCCGGACGGCCTCCTCCAGCGTTTTCTCGAAAGAGGACTGGGGAGAGGAAAAACTCTCGGCCCGGGCCGTGAACCGCGACAGGATGAGGTCGCTCAATTCCAGGAAGACCTGCTCTTTGTTCTTAAAATACTGGTAAAAATTTCCCATGGAGATCCCGCAGCGCCGGGTAATCTCCGAAATGGATGAGCCGTAATAGCCCGAGTCTTTGAAAACCTGGTGGGCGGTATCCAGAATGGCCGCCCGGGTCGCCATCCCCTTGCGCGTCAAAGGACGTCCGGGGCCTGAAGGTTTTTTCTTCTTTTTCATGGACTCCATCCAAAAACTGAATCATCTGTCATTTTTGGCAGTATAGTGATTTCTGTCCTCCGGCGCAACTCTTTTTCATCTTTTGCCTCTTCCCTGGAATATGGTATCTTTTATAAATATTTCCCCGGCTCCGGCAGAAGGAACCGGATGACTCTCCTTGAGGAGGAGGCCATATGCCACTGATCTCCGGCCGGCAGGCTTTCTTGGAGATCCTGAAGCAGGAAGGAGTCCAATATATCTTCGGCAATCCCGGCAGCACGGAACTGCCCCTCATGGATGCCCTGGCGGCTCAGGTGGACATCGGCTATTTCCTCGCCCTCCATGAAGGAGTCGCCGTATCCATGGCCGACGGCTATTCCGTGGCCTCGGGGCGGCCGGCGGTGGTGAATGCCCACGTCAGCCCGGGCCTGGGGAACTGCATGGGAATGCTCTACAACGCGGCCAAGTCCGGGGCCCCGATCATTCTGACCGCCGGTCAGCACGATCAGAGCTTTCTTCTATCGGAGCCCATCCTCTGGTCGGACCTGGCGGAGGTGGCCCGGCCCTATGTCAAGTGGTCCCATGAAATACGCCGGCTGGAGGACCTGCCCCGTGCGGTTCACCGTGCAGTCAAAGTAGCCACCGCCCCCCCGACAGGGCCTGTATTCCTTTCTCTCCCCATGGATGTCTTGAAAGCCGAAGGGGAGATCGACCTGGGATCCCCCACCCGCGTCGATCCGCGCCTGCGGGCCTCCCGGGAAGCGGTCGAAAGAGCCGCGGAGATGCTGCGGGAAGCCAGGAACCCGGTGATCATCGCCGGGGATGCGGTGGCGAGGGGAGATGCCCAAGCGGAACTGGCCCGGGTGGCCGAACTCCTCGGAGCCCCCGTCTATCAGCAGACGGTCTCCGGAACCTGCAACTTTCCCTCTTCCCACCCCCTCTCCCTCGGGCCCCTGCCTCGCGTTCAAAAAATCACGAGAAAAGTCCTGAACGATGCGGATGTTCTCTTCTCCGTGGGCGCGGACCTCATGACCATGTCTCTTCCTTCCGAAATGGAACCCGTGCCTCCCGGCCTGTCGATCATTCATCTCCACCCCGACCCGTGGGAGATCGGAAAGAACTATGCCGCCCGGATCGGCATCCTCGGCGACCCTAAGGAGACCCTGGGGGAGTTGGAAAAGGCGTTGCAAGACCGGTTTCCCCATGAAAAGCAGAAAGAGGCCAAGCTCCGGGCGGAACGCATAAGCCAGGTGAAGGAAAAGAGGGCATCAGCGCTTCGCGAGAGAGCCCATCAGGAAAGGGACCTCATTCCCATCCGACCCCTGGCCCTCATGGAGGCAGTGGCCGACAGCCTTCCGCTGAATGCCGTGGTAGTCGATGAAACCATCTCTTCGGGAAGGGGCTTGATGACCTTTCTGCGCAGCGAAGACCCCCAGAGTTTTTACGGCATGCGGGGCGGAGGGATCGGCTGGGGAATCCCCGCGGCCCTGGGCATCAAGGTGGCATTGCCGGACCGCCCGGTGGTCGGCCTCATCGGGGACGGAAGCGCCATGTATTCCTTCCAGGGCCTCTGGACGGCCGCCCACTACGGGCTGGCCGTGGTATTTTTGATCTGTAACAACCACGGGTACCGGATCCTCAAAGAAAGGACCCACGCCCTGGATGGGTTCTCGGCCAAGTCGGGCAGCTACATCGGCATGGACCTGGAGCAGCCCTACATCGATTTCATCAGCCTGTCCCGCGCCCTGGGGGTCCCCGCGGAAAGGTGCGACAAGTTGGGAGAACTGAAGCAGCTCCTCCACCACGCCCTGGCCCTGGGCGGCCCTTTTCTGATTGATGTTCAGGTGGACGGACGCTTTAAGGAGTGAGTCTTCGGCTGCCAAATGGAAAGGGGATATGAAATGATCGACACGCACACCCACATTTTCCCGGACAAGATCGCTCCCAAGATCGTAGAAAATATGCGCGCCGGTTCGGGGAATCAGATCCCCCTGTCCGGGGACTTCACCCTTAAGGATTTGCAAGCTTACATGGCACGCTGCGGCGTTGAAGCGGTGTTCACCTTCTGCGTGGCCGAGAGGCCCAAGGCCGTGCCCCCGGCCAACGACTTTCTGATCTCGATCACCGACCACCGGACGGTTTTCGGCTTCGGCACGATCCTCCCCGACTTAGTGGATCCGGTGGCGGAGGTGAGGAGAATCCGGGAACGGGGCCTCCGGGGAATCAAATTTCATTCCCTCTTCCAGCCCATCGGAGCGGGGGATGAAAATTTGTTTTCCATCTATGAAGAGATGGCCCGGACCGGGATGATCGCCTACTTCCACGTGGGCAAGGACCCCAGCCACCCGTCCCGCCCTGCCCGGACAAATCCTCAGGACATAGCAAACCTCAAGGAACGATTCCCCGCCCTGAAAATCGTGGCGGCCCACTTTGGAGGCCTCTTCATGCTGGAGGAGGCCCGGGAATGGGTCATCGGCAAGGACGTGTACATCGACACCTGCTGGGGCCCTAACATCCAGAGCCTGGAGGAGAAAGTGGTGATCGACCTCATCCGCAGCCATGGGCCGGAGAAAGTCCTCTTTGCCACCGACTACCCCAGCACCCTGGACCCGGGGCCGCAGATTGAATGGTGGAAAGCCCTCCCCCTGAAGAAAGAGGAAAAAGAACTCATCTTCCGGGAGAATGCCCTCCGCCTTTTGGGGGTGTAGGACCGGGGCAATTCTGCCATCCGCCGTTCCCATCTGGAAAGGACGGCCTCCGGGGCAGCATGGATGATCACCAGTTCCGCCGGGTTCTCGATTTTTTCGGCCTCTCCTGGAAGGGTTACCGCAGGGTGTGCAAGGGCGTCAAAAAGCGGCTCGCCCGCTACCTGCAGGACCGTGGATTCCGGGGGGTAGACCCTTTCCTGGCCTCTCTGGAGAGGGACCCGGAGCAGCGGGCGGAAGTGGAAAAGCTCCTGTCCGTCTCCATCAGTCGTTTTTTTCGGGACCGGAATCTGTGGCGGGGCATGGAGGAATCTGTCTTTCCTTCCCTCATCGCCGGGCAGGCCCGTAATATCAGAGTCTGGTCCGCCGGCTGCGCCCGCGGGGAAGAAGCCTATACCTTTAAGATTCTGTGGGAGGAGGCCAGGCAACGCGTCGGGCAGATGCCCGGACTGGAATTATGGGCGACGGATTTCAACCTGGAATATCTCGCGGGGGCCCAAGCGGGCGTCTATTCGGCCGGCAGTTTGAAGGAACTCCCTGTTGAAATCCGGTCAAAATATCTTCTCCCGCTGCCCCGCCAGCGATTCTCGGTAACCGATGCGGTCAAAGAGGGGATTCAGTGGAGAGTTCATCACCTTTGCCGGGACGACCCTCCGGCGAGAGACTTCTCGCTCATCTTTTTGCGCAATAATCTTCTAACCTATTATCAGGATGCCCTTCGCGATCCCGCGCTCTCCCGAGTGATCGCCACCCTGCTCCCGGGAGGTTTCTTCATCACCGGCGCCATCGAGAAACTGCCTCACGGATTTACAGTCCTCCTCCCATTTTCCGGTCACCCCGGCATTTACCAGAAGACTCCAGCCCCTTTATCGCCCGACAGACAAAAATTTCTTGCCGACCCTTGGCCGATAATATAACATCATTGGCCAAGCACGGTGGCACCCTCTCTTCAACTGATTGCCATTGACTTCTTCCTGTAGTGTTGTTTTTGAAATTTCTCTCAAGAATGCGTCATTTCAAACGCAAATCATCGATTTGGACTTGAAGACCCATGCAATTTCCAAAGGCAATTTTCCCCTTGACTGCCGGCGAATAGGAGAGTATTTTTTTATCAATTATTCCTATCTTTTCCTGCTTAACCAACAATCTGTCCCGCGGCCTTCTGGAGTAGAGCATGAACAAGAATCCCCGGAAGGAAATCCACTCCTCGATTAGCGGTTGGATCTCAACCATTAAAACCGGACATCTCTAAATTGGTTTGGCGCATCCTGAACGGTTGACTGTTCAGGTAAAAAGGTATAGGTTCCGCTTGAAAAGATTAGCAGGAGGCACAAGAAGAGAGGAGGATGGCCGCTTCGGAATCCCCTTAGAGGACCTATGGCTTTAAGCCTCTTCAAGCCCCATCAGGGAGTAGAAGAAATGGTGGAAATATTCAATATTGTAGATCTCTACCGATCAGAACATTCACTTAAGGTCGCAATAGAAACAGCCTTAAGATTACTTTTAAGAGATGTTCCCTGCCAATCCATTTCATTATTTCTATTCGATGAAAATATGGCTTCATTAAATTTCTTTTGTGGCACAAATACGAAAAATACAATATCAGTTCCTTCCTTTCAATCAGGAACATCATTATGGATGATGTTTGAGTCCAAGCAAGCAAACAAAATAGACATTTCTATGATTAAAGGACAATATCCTATTACTGATACCTTCTTTGAGGATATTTCAAAAGTGGAATCAATTGCTTTTTCACCGCTTTTCGATGACAAGAAAACTAAAATCGGTTTGATCCGCCTTCTGAACAAGATCGAACAAAATGCAACAGTTAGTAATTTTACAGATTC
>JAPLIW010000621.1 GCA_026388915.1 Deltaproteobacteria bacterium | reverse complement strand
GCCGTACTGGCCCTTGGCGAGGGCCGATTTATCCAGGGACTTGGCCATGACCACCTGGCGGCGGGTCCCCAGGGAATCTCCCGGATAAGGGGCCCCGAAGAGGGCCTGGTTGACCGCTTCCAGGTCCGAGGGAGTCCGGGGACAGAAAAAATAGCACCGCCCCTGGGAGAGGTTGCAGTTGTCCATGAGGACGATTCGGCCGCGGTGGGCCCGGAAATAGGGGCAGAGGCCCACGCAGGCGCCGCAGAGGGTGCAGAGGTCCGCTTTGATCACTTCTTTTTCCAGGTCCTGGGGACCCTTCACTTCCATGCTCATCTCCACCTGCCCTTTCTGGTCAGATTGCCTGTCGGGGTGCGGGAAATTCATGAAATGGGGAAGATTCCGATTGACCGTCCCCTTATTAACTCATCTTCCAGGTTCTTGTCAATATTGAATTCGGCCAGATTGGGTGAAATCACGAGCCGGCTCTTGCCCCGTTTTCTCACTTCCGCGGGATCGCGCACGGCCTTTCCTTCGGGCAGAAGACTCCGGCCTTCGTCGGCGAGGATGGCCGTGTCGATGATCCCTTCCTGAAGGGCCAGGGCCATGAGGGGGGTTACGGTTCCTCCGTGTTGAGCGCTGGCGCGGGTCTGGGGATCGGCGGAAACCCCATTCCGGATTCCCAACTATTAAAGATTTCCATCCGGGATGAGACCGGTCAAATGATTCTCTTTCTAACGTGCCTTCCTTTCTGGCCCCCGGATGCAAGGTTGGAAAACGGGGGAATGCCCCCCTAAATATTTTCCTTGACACGTGGAGGGGCATCTGCTAGGTTCCACGATACGGAACAATAATTCCATAATAGTTCTCTACCACCCCCACCCCAAATTCGATCAGGCCTTATGGATCCGGAGATGGAATCTCCTGGATACAATCTTTCAAGGTACATCATTTTTTGAGGGGAAAATGGGCATTTTCAATCTCTACGGGATGATCTTCCAGGAAGATAGAGTTTCCTCCCCCGGGATGGGAAATGCCCTTTTTTATGGGAAAATACCCGAAGATTCTTCTCGAATAGGAGGGGACGATTTATGTCGCAAGTAAGCTCAAATGAGAAAAAACAAATCCCGATCAAAGATGGTTTATTCACGACTCCTTTATCACCCCTTGCGCAGGTCAGGTTGATGGGAAGCAAATGTGAGAATTGCAGTGAAGTTTCATTGGGGAAACGACAGGCCTGCGGAAACTGCGGGGGTGCAAACCTGGAAGAGGCACCGCTCAGCCGTAAGGGAAAATTATGGACGTATACGGTCATTCGACATCGGCCGCCCGGGGATTATAAAGGGCCCGATCCATTCGTTCCTTTTGGCTTGGGGCTGGTGGAGTTGCCCGAGGGAATTCGGGTCCTGTCCCCGATTCAATGCGAGCTGGGAAAAATAAAGGTGGGGATGGAGTTGGAGATGGAGGTATTTCCTCTGTATACGGATGAAAACCAGAACGAGGTAATGGCCTTTCGGTTTAGGCCGGTTTAGGAGGGATTCAGATGAAAGAGGTTGCGATCATTGGTGTGGGGATCCATAAGTTCGGCCGGTTTGAAAACAAATCCTACCTAGAATTGGGGCAAGAGGCGGCCCAAATGGCCCTGCGGGACGCCAATTTGCAGTGGAAAGATATCCAAATGGCCTACCTTTCGAAGATGTATCTTCCCGCGACTTCCGGGGCCAGAATCCTAAAGCCCCTGGGGGCTACGGGAATCCCCATTTGCGATATTGAGGCGGCCTGCGCGAGCGGGGGAATTGCCTTAAGCCAGGCGATTTTAGGGATTCAGTCCGGAGCTTTTGACCTGGTTATGGTCCTGGGCGCGGAAAAAATGCCCCGAGGATTCATGGACCCATCCATGATCTACGAAAAATGGCAGATTCAAATGGGCATGGACACCAACCCAAGTTATTGGGCCATGCGGGCGCGGCGGCACATGTATGAATACGGGATCACCGATTTGCACCTTGCCAAGGTGGCCTTCAAAAACCACAAGAACAGCGTCCAGAATCCCTATGCGATGTACCGGAAAGAGTTCACCATCGAGGAGATTATGAACTCTCCCTTGGTCTGCGACCCCATCCATCTCCTAGAAATTTGTGCGCCCAACGAAGGCTCCGCCGCCATAATCCTCTGTCCGAAAGAAAAGGCTGCAAAATTTACCCGCAAGCCGATTACCGTTGCCGCCTGCGTTCCCACGAATGCCTACTATTCCGCCGATTTTCGGGCCCCCGTGGACAGCTTGAGTGCCAAAACGGTGAACCCCGGGCCGACGGAAGTGGCCGCGAAAAAAGCTTACCAACAGGCGGGGATCGGCCCCCAAGAAATAAATTGTTTCGAGGTTCAGGACACGGACGCCTTCTGCGAGATTGAAATCTATGAACAGTTGGGTCTCTGCAAGACGGGCCAGGGGGGGCGTCTCCTGGATGAAGGGGTCACCGAAATCGGTGGGAAATACCCGGTGAATACGAGCGGAGGGTTGATCAGCAAGGGAGAACCGATCGGTGCGTCCCACCTGGGCCAGATCTTTGAAATCGTGACCCAATTGCGGGGAGAGGCGGGAAAGAGGCAAATCCCGAAGGCCAAGGTCGGACTCGCCCACGTTCTGGGTGCCGGGAACAACTGTGCGGTGACCATCCTGAAGGTGTGAGGGCGGAGCCGATATCCGAAGGGGAGATCGGCCGGGAAGAAGTTCGGAGCGGAGGAGGGCGGATTGAATTTTGGTGAATCGTTAACCATACAATCCTATCGCCACCCCGATAAAATCGCCATCGAGGATGACAACCAGAAGATTACTTATCGAGAGTTGAACGCCCGAGCGAATTGTCTGGTTCACGGGTTTATCGAGCTGGGGTTAGAAAAGGGCGATATCCTATGTCATCTTCAAGGGAATACGGTCGAACATTTCGAACTCCTCTTCGCCGCGGCCAAGGCCGGAATGGTTCGAATGCCTCTAAATCCCCGGGGGGAAAAGTCGGAGTTCATCAAGCTGGTCAATGCCTTTGAACCTCAAGCTTTCCTGTACGAACAAGATTTCTCGGGAGTCATCCGGGAAATCAGCCCCTTCATAAAATGCCCCCGGTTCATTTTTGTGGGAAAGAACCCCCCTTCCGACTCCGTTGCCTACGAAGAATTGGTGACGCAATACCCGAATGGGGAGCCGGACATCGGGGTGGAAGAGGGTGACCCTTTTCTCATTCAACCCACCTCGGGGACCACGGGTTTTCCCAAGGCGGCCTTGATTTCCCAGGGGGGGCTAATTCGTCGGGCCATCATTCGGGCCATGGACCTGAACAACCATTCCCGGGGGGTCTATTTGGGCGTTACCGCCCTGGCAAACACCGCCTCCATCTTTTACGCCTCCAGCCAATTGTACCTCGGGGGTACGGTCATTCTGCGGAATCGCTTCGATCCGGCAAGAACTGTGGATACTATCCGAGAAAAGCAGGTGACGCACGTTTCCATGGTCCCGGTCATGTGGGAAAGAATTCTCCAACTTCCCGGATTAAAAAAGCATGACCTTCGCTCCCTGGAGATCGCCATCTCCTACGGCGCACCGCTGCACCAATCCACGAAAGAAAAATTCATCCGGAATTTATCTCCTAACCTTTTTGAAACCTTCGGGATCACCGAAACCGGCCCGATCAGCAACCTGTATCCCCGCGACCAGCTAAGAAAAACGAATTGTGTCGGCCAGCCTACCATGCATACCCGAATTAAAATCGTGGATGAAGACGGCCGGGAACTTCCCCCGAAAAGAGAGGGTGAAATTGTGGTCCGAACCCCATATTTATTCATGGGGTACTTCCGAAACCCGGAGGCTACCGCGGAAGTCCTTCGAGACGGCTGGTATTATACCGGGGATGTCGGAATGCTGGACGAGGAGCATTATTTGTACATCCTCGGCCGGAAGAAGGACATGATCATCAGCGGCGGTTACAACATCTATGCGGAAGAACTGGAAAGAATCCTGGCCGCGCACCCGAAGATTCACGAGTCGGCGGTCATCGGGGTTCCGGATGAGGAATGGGGGGAATCGGTGAAAGCATTGGTGGTTTTGAAAGCGGGCTCGGAAGCCACCCAGGAAGAGATCATCGAGTTCTGCAAAGCCCGCCTGGCCAGCTACCAAAAGCCCCGAACCGTTGAATTTGTGCCCAGCCTCCCCCGCAGCGGTCCCGGGAAAATAGCCAAAACTACCCTCAGGGAAAAATATTGGGCAGGATTGGAGAGAAAGGTTAACTGAGGTTCCCAGTCTCGCGGGAGAATCGATGGGGAGAGGAGGGTCAGGGAGCTGGGTTTCCAAGCCGGGTTGGTTCATGAAAGGTCCGGAGGAAATTCATGGTTCATTCTGTTTATCGGGCTGCGGAAATCCTGACCATGTTAAGCGCGGGCAAAAATCGGATTACCGATATTGGTAACGAATTGAATTTAAGCAAGAGCACCACCCATCGTTTGTTGAAGACCCTGGAAAATTGCGGGTTCGTTTTTCAAGATCCGGTTTCCCATCAATATTTTTTGGGGCATCTGATCATAAAACTTTCCTCGAACCCGCTAACCACACATCAAAATTTGGTCGTATGCGCTTACGAAGAGATGAAAAGGTTAAGGGAGATCAGCGGGGAGACGGTCACGATCCACATCCGCATCGGGACGCAAAGGATTTGTCTGGAGGAGATGCAGGCGAATCAGAATATTCGCTATGGCGTGGGCAAAGGATCCGTGTCGCCGATCTATGCCGGGTCCGCCGGTAAAATTTTGTTGGCGGAGCTTACGGAAACAGACCGCAGCCACCTGATCCAGAATATCCATTTAACCCCGGTCGGACCCCATACCATAACGGATCGAAATGGATTGCTCCGGGAAATAGAGAAAATACGAAAACAGGGCTATGCCATCAGTTCGGGAGAAACGCTGGAGGGGGCCATATCCATGTCCGTTCCCATTAGGGGTTACTTCTGTCCCGTTGCTTTAAGCATTTTTGGTCCCAAATTCCGCCTTGAGCCGATCATCCTTAGTTTGAAAAAGAAGATGGAAATGAGTGCCAAGCGGATTGGCACCAAAATCAAACATGCCGGCTAAGTCTGCAGGGGCGATTTACCCAAAAAGGAAATGATCCCATATGGACACCAAAGATTCGAATCTGATTCTGGAAGGCATTCGGGTAATCGATCTGTCCAGGGTACTGGCCGGACCCTTTTGCGGCGCGATTCTGGGCGACATGGGAGCGGACGTCATCAAAGTGGAAGACACCAAAACCGGCGACGAACTTCGTACCTGGCCGCCCCACAAAGAGGGAGAATCGCCGGGGTTTCTGGTCAATAACCGGAACAAGCGCGGAATCGCCGTCAATATGAAAGCGCCGGAGGGAGTGGAAATCATCTGCCGTTTGGCGGGAGACGCCGATGTGCTGATCGAAAACTTTCGCACCGGCACGATGGAGGAATTTGGGCTGAGTTATGAGAAACTTGCCGAGAAGAACCCCAAGTTAATCTACTGCTCCGTTTCGGCCTTCGGTCGCACCGGGCCCCGGGCGCAGGAGGCCGGCTATGAGGCGCTCATGCAGGCCTTCACCGGAATCATGTCGATCACCGGCGAACCCGATGGCCCGCCGGTACGCTGCGGGGTTTCTTTCCTGGATCTCACCACCGGCGTCCTCTGCGCCTTGGGTGCGGTTTCCGCCCTTTACCAGCGCGCCCGAACCGGCCTGGGGCAGAGGATCGACGGCTCGCTCCTGGCCACCGCAGTCGCGTTGATGAATTTTCAGGCTGAAGGATACTTGCTGGCCGGCGTGGTTCCCAAAGCGCTGGGGTCCGGCGCTCCGGGCACCTCTCCATACCGCAACTTCCGCTGTGCCGACAACCAGTGGGTTTTCATTGCCGGCGCCAACGACAATCTCTGGAGACGCCTGGCAGGGGCCATCGGGTTGGGCTCGTTGGCCGAAGATCCGCGATATGCGACCAACGTCGAGCGGGTCAAGAACCGGATGGAGCTGGAAAAGATCGTTCAAGGAGCCATCGGCCGCTTCGACCGGGGGCCTTTACTGAAGCTCCTGGAAGAAGCGGGGGTACCCGCGACTCCGGTCAACCGGGTGGATCAAGCCCTGGAGGACGCCCAGGTCAAAGCGCAAAACATGATCTGGGAAATCGACCTGCCCCGCCTGGGAAAGACCCCCCTGGTGGGTTTTCCCCTGGCCTTCTCCCGGATGCAACCCCGAATTCGACGCAACCCCCCCCAACAGGGTCAACATACCGATGAAATTCTAAAGGAGTGCGGGTATAGGGCAAGCGAGATTGCCCTGCTGCGGGAAAAGAAAGTGATTCTTTAGGAAAGAGGGCCGGCCGTTTTATCGTGAATGAAATTGGTGCCTTCGGCAGTTGGGCGAAGACGGAGGAAAAGGGAAAAGCCTGGAGCGTTGCGGAAACAATGGGTCCAACGATATGGAACGACAAAAATAAGGTGACATCGCGATGTGTCCAACATCTCCAGAAATCCCCCCTTGCCCCCCTTTCATAAAGGGGGGGGATGGGGGGATTTCTGGCTCGTATGGGCTTGATTCAAAATGCTGCCTTTGATCATGTCAATTTACTTTGGCCGTTCCCTATAACTGGGAGAAGATCCCAAATATGAAAAAGGAGGGGAAAAAATGAAAATCATGAAAACCCAGAGATGGTGCGGTTCCTTTTCTCCGGTATGGATCCTAGTCATGATCCTGGCCACGATTCTGGCCTGGGTGGGCCTGGAGAATTCCGCCGGGGCCCAGGACGAGTTCAAGTATGGGTCTCTGATGCCGGTTACCGGCCCCATCCCGCAGTACGGCGAGTACTTCATTCGCGGCAGCGCGCTGGCCCTGGAGGATCTGGAAAAGGGCGGGTGGATCGGGGGCAAGAAGATCCGGATCATTTTGGAAGATGGAAAGGCGGATCCCAAGGTTTCTCTCGTAGCCATGAATAAACTGGTGAATATTGACAAGGTTCCCATTGTGGAGAGCCTCGTAACCCCGGTATTGATGGCGGCAGGCCCGATTGCGATGCAGAACAGCGTCGTCCTGGTGAACAGCGCCGCCCAAAGCGTTCCCCTGAGGAAGCTCGGCCAGTTTTTCTTCAGCATGAATCCCCTGGCGGACGTGGTGATGTCGCTCACGGTGGAATATGCGGTCAAGGGGATGAAGGCCAAGACGGCGGCGATTATCCATGTGAACAACGATTATGGACGGCTGGTCGGCCAGACTTTTAAACAGATCTTCGAGAAAGAATACGGGGGAAAGATCGTTGCCACCGAGATCATTAACATGGGGGAGACGGATTTCACGACCCACCTGACCAAGATCAAGTTCGTCCAGTCCGACATCATTTTCACCGTGGCCCACGAAGCCGAGTTAGGATATGCCCTCAAGAAGGCCAGGCAAATCGGGTTGAAAACTCCTTTCCTGTCCGGCCCGGGAATGACCGGCCCCATGACCATCGAGATTGCCGGGGAGGCCATCGAAGGACTGAAAGCTCCGGATTACGTCTTTGACCCTTATAACGGAACCGAACGGATGAAGGCTTTTGGGAAGAAGTATAAAGAACGTTTCAAGATCATGCCCTACAGTTTCCCGGCCTTTAGCTACGACTCCGTGATGCTTTACGCTGACGCCCTGAAAAGCGGGGCCAGGACAGGCGCGCAAATCAGGGACTTCTACCGTTCTTTGAAAGGCTGGGTGGGGGTATCTGGCCCGGTGACCTTTGATCAGGACGGGATCACCACGACGGGGGCCGTCATCCGCGAATTCCGCAACGGCGTTTTTGTGGATGTGAAATGGAAATGAGGTCCGGCGCCCATGAAAGTCGTAGGGGCGATTCATGAATCGCCCCTACCAAATTGGGCATGAATCATCTCGTCTTGTATGATTCGTAACCCTTTGGCCATTTGAAAAGTTTATCAAATTGCTGGGGTGATAAATCTGTCGCCCTTAAGAAAGCAGGGGCCATATTTCCCATGCCCTTCACCCGTAAAATATCTAAATTTTGCCAGCCATCTCGATTGGAAAACGAGTGAAAAAATCGATTCAGTTCTTTTTTACGTCATTCCGGCGAAAGCCGGAATCCAGTGTTTTCAAGGTGTTACGAACTTACTGGACCCCGGTTTTCACCGGGGTGACGGCTGAAAACCAATTTTTTCACAGCTTCGGGGGGGCAGGGGGGATTTCCGGCAGATCTTTTCAGAAGGCTACACGGTTACCATGATTATACACCTTTTGAAGGGAAACTCATGGAGTTCTGGCTCTTTCTTCAGCTGCTGATCAACGGGATCATTGCGGGAAGCCTCTACGCCTTATTGGGGATCAGCTTCACCGCCATATTCGCCCCCACCAAAATCTTCCATTTCATGCATGCCAGCGTCTATGTCTTTGCCGGCTATTTCCTGTACCAGTTTGCCATGGGATGGGGGTGGCCGCTTCCCGTTTCCATTCTGGTCGCGGTGCTGCTGGCGGGGTTCATGGGGGCCCTCGCCGAGCGGGTGATCTATTCTCCCCTCCGGAGAATGGGCGCCGGCTCCATGGAAATGCTCCTGAGTTCTTTCGGGGGGTACGTCATTCTCCAGAATCTAATTTTACTGATCTGGAAAAGCGACCCCCGGACCGTGAAAATTCCCGAGGTATTGAAAAACGGGATCCCGGTGGGGCTCCTCACTTTCACTCCCCTGGATATTCTGACGGTGATAACCGCCGGAGCTGCCCTTTGGGCCGTGACCCTTTTCATGCGTCATACGAAGGTCGGAAAGGCCATGCGCGCCGTCGAAAACGACCCCTTGGGCGCAACCATCACCGGCATCCCCACCGAATGGGTCCGGCTGGTGAGTTTTTTTCTCGGCTCCGTCCTGGTGGCGGTGGCGGTCACTTTCCACGTGGTGGACAAGGGTTTAGAGCCGACCATCGGAGTCAACGCCGTTCTGGTGGCCACGGTGGCGATGATCGTCGGGGGCGTGGGTTCGTACAGCGGCGCGGCCCTCGCCGGGCTCATGATCGGGATCGCGGAGAATCTGGGGATCTGGCAGATTCCTTCCGAATGGAAGAACACCATTACCTTTTGCGTATTGGTCTTGTTCATTCTCTTCCGACCCCGGGGATTTTTCGGCCACCGGATGACTCGATATGAGGGGTAGAACGTGATCTATCTTAGTTATGTGATCAGCCTGATTGCGGTCTATGGGGTTCTCACCATTTCGTTAAATCTTTCCGTTGGGTATACGGGTATCCTCTCTCTGGCCCAGGCCGCTTTCATGGGCATTGGAGCCTACTCCGCGGCGATCCTGCTCACCCAATGGGGGTTCAATTTTTTTACGACTCTTCTGGTAGGCATGGCCATCGCGGGCCTGGTGAGCTGGGGGCTGGCCTGGGCGACCCTCC
The DNA here is from genome assembly GCA_026388915.1 of Deltaproteobacteria bacterium. Classification (GTDB taxonomy): domain Bacteria; phylum Desulfobacterota; class SM23-61; order SM23-61; family SM23-61; genus SM23-61. The sequence goes on along the minus strand of JAPLIW010000621.1, from coordinate 2,564 downwards.
GATTGAAGGGGGATTACTACGTGATCGCCTCCTTCGGCTTTCAGATCATCATCTACAACATCTTCCTTAACTGGATCGGCCTGACCCGAGGCCCTTTCGGCATCCGCCAAATTCCTCCCCCGGAGATCCTCGGATTTTCTTTCCGGGGACCCCAGAGGTACGCCCTCTTCACCCTGGGAATCCTGGCGCTGTGTCTATGGGTAGCCCGGCGCGTGGGCGAGTCCCCCTATGGGAAAGTCCTCCGGGCCATCCGGGAGGACGAGGCGGCGGCGGCCTCCCTCGGCAAGAACGTGAACCGGTACAAGATTTCCATCTTCACGGTGACCGCCATGCTCGCCAGTGTGGGGGGAGCGTTATATGCCAGCCTGATTACCTATATCGACCCCTTTACCTTCACCATCCATGAATCGATCTTCATCCTGGCCCTGGTCATTATCGGCGGGTCGGGAAACGTGTATGGGTCGGTGATCGGAGCGGCGGTTTTGATCTCCCTGCCGGAGATGCTCCGTTTCTTCGATGTCCCCACCGCGGTTGCCTCTCCCATCCGGGAGATTCTGTACGGAGCGCTCATGATCATTTTCCTTCGCCTGCGTCCCAAGGGGTTACTGCCGGAGCGAATCACGTCGGGGGTGGTGCGCTGATGGACCGGGACCAATCATTTTTCCGGGTGGACGGCCTGTCGAAAGCTTTCGGGGGTCTTCTTGCGGTCGGAGACGTTTCGTTTCTCGTGGAGAAAGGAAGCCTGACCAGCCTCATCGGCCCCAACGGGGCGGGGAAGACCACCCTGTTTGACCTGATCTCCGGGTTCTTGCCCGCGGATGAGGGCCGAATCGTGTTTAAAGGCCGGGATTTGGCCCAGCAAAAGCCCCATGATATCGTTTCCCTGGGAATGGCCCGAACTTTCCAGCACCTCGGCCTCTTCACCCAGCTCTCGGTCTGGGACAATGTCTTCCTCGGCCTGCCGGGCAAGCGCCGGGAAAGGCTATGGGGCGTCTTCCTCCCCCGGCTGATCCTGCGGCGGGAAGAACGGGCGTTGGAGGAACGGACCCGCGAAATCCTCGACTACCTGGGCCTCACCGAGAAGGCTGGAGAGCGGGTGGCGAACCTCTCCTGGGGCGACCAGAAGCTGGTCTCCATCGGCCGGCTGCTGGCCACGGACGGGGAATTCCTTTTGCTGGACGAGCCGGCCTCCGGCCTCTCCGACGAGCAGATCGAACACCTCAAGTCCCTTCTCCGGGGCCTGGTTTCCAGGGGAAAGACGATCCTGCTCGTCGACCACAATATGGAGGCGGTGATGGACATTTCGGATTGGGTCATTGTCCTCAATTTCGGAAAGATCATCGCCGAAGGAAAACCGGCCGAGATTCTGGCAAACGAAGAAGTGGTCCGGATTTACCTGGGGGTGTAGCTTTGGAAAAAATTCATCCGCTTCTGTCCGTTGATCAACTCTCGACGGGGTATTCTAAAAAAACCGTGCTCGAAGGAGTCTCCCTGCATGTCAAAGAGGGGGAAAGGATCGCCGTCGTGGGGCGCAATGGAGCCGGGAAAAGTACTTTGTTGCTGACCCTTCTGGGAGTGGTCAAGGCCTGGGGCGGCCATATCCTCTACCTGGGAAAAGAGTCCACCCATGCTTCTCCGGGGGAACGGGTACGCTCGGGAATGGCCCTGGTGCCCCAGGGGGGGAGAGTCTTTGCGAATTTGATGGTCCGGGAAAACCTGGAGTTGGGGGCTTATGTGACGAAGGATTTCAAAGCCATCGATTCGTCCATGGAGCTTGTCTACCAGACTTTCCCCATCCTGCGCACCCGGGCCACCCAGGAAGCCGGAACCATGAGCGGGGGAGAGCGTCAGATGCTGGCCATCGGCCGGGCCATGATGTCCCAGCCGAAACTCCTGATGCTGGACGAACCCTCCCTGGGACTCGCGCCCCTGGTGGTAAAAGAGCTCATGGAGAAGATCCACGGGTTGAGCACGGCCTTGGAGACGACGATTCTGATCGTGGAGGATTCTGATCGTGGAGCAGAATGTCCGGGCGGCCTTTAAGATCGTCGAACGGGTCTACGTCCTCAAACTGGGGAAAATCGTATTCGAAGAAAAGCCGGAAACCCTCTTCCAGGATGAACGCCTGAGGAAAGCATATTTGGCTTAATCTTCTTAATGGGCTTTGTTCTAAAAGTCCGCGATGAGCCCTGAGTGCATTAATACATTTTATTTGAAATTTGGCTAAGATATTCTAACGGGCGATCCGTTGCCGAAATCCCCCCCAACCCCCCTTTTGTAAAGGGGGGCAGGGGGGATTTCGGGGAGGGGCCTGCCCCAGGGAAAATGGCCATTTTGGTTTGCGGCTCTGCCGAGCGGCGGGTTCCCTGAAACCGGGCAAACAGGTACTCTGGGAACAAAGTCTAAGGCTGAAAAGGAAAAACTCAGGAGGACACCATGAACATTCTCGAGGCCATCCGCAGCCGAAGGTCCATTCGCAGCTTCAAACCGACTCCCGTACCCAAAAAAATCTTGGAAGAGGTGTTAGACAACAGCCGATGGGCACCATCCGGCAGCAACACCCA
>JAPLIW010000752.1 GCA_026388915.1 Deltaproteobacteria bacterium | reverse complement strand
GTATCTGGCAGAGGGACATGAGGGTCCTGCAGCGGAATATTTCCTCGGAAGCGGCCACGGTCATGGCTTTCCCCCTGACTTTTTTTCTCACCTTCGGCCTGGGGCTCAAGGGCTACATCCAGGATATCGATGGGATCTCCTATGCCTTATTTGTCGTCCCGGGGCTCATTTCCATGACCGCCATCCTGGGGGCTTTCGACGACGGGTCGTGGGGAATGTGGTTCCACCGGGTGGTGCAGAAGACCATCGAAGAGTACCGGGTCAACCCGATTACGGTGACCGATATCATCGTAGGCAAGATCATCTCCGGGTTTACCTCCGGTTTTCTGAAGGGACTTTCCGTGGGAGTCTGTCTTCTCCTGCTTACCGGGTTTCAGTTCAATCCTTTGTTCCTCCTGGCCTATCTCCTCTTCATCTTCCTTGGGTGCATCGTGTTTTCCTGCCTGGGCTCCCTGGCGGGAACTCTGATCGACAAGCCCGAGAACCTGGGCCGCCTGGAAGCGGTGGTGGTCATGCCCTTCATCTTCCTGGCCGGCCTCTTCTTTCCCCTTTCCACCTACCCGGACAGCGTCCTGCCTTACATCAAGGCCCTTCCCACCACAGCCCTCTTCGACGGAGCCCGGTTGGCGCTTCTCACCGGCAAGATCGATCCTGTTTACCTGGCAGAACTGCTGCTTTCGGCAGCGATCAGCTTTATCCTGGCCGTGCGGTTCTTCGAGAAGAAGATGCACGCATGAAAAAGCCGGGGTGCAGGGTGTTGGGTGTAGGGTGCAGGGGAAAAGACAAAGGATGAAAGATGTGAGGCTCTAGAGTTGAGGTTCGAGGCAATAAGAACGGGAGAAAAGGATTGGTCTTGAATCCCCGGTTCTTGAACCTTGCCCATCGTTCCTGTTTTTTTCGCCCCTTGCTCCTCGCTGCTGATAGGGGTAATATATATGAAGCTGAGAAGATATTCATTCCATCCTGCCACTGAAGATGGGCAAGATCGACCGACGAGAAAAAAAGAAGAAAGAGCGAGAGGAGAAGCGGAAGGCTTTCCGCCAGAAGAAGGAACGCCTGATCCGCAAAGGGAAGGCCGAAGAATATGCCTGGCTGGCGGAAGAGGCTTTTAGCCTGAAAGACTACCGGGGCGCCCTGGACTGGGCCCTGAAGGGCCTAAGGATTGATCCTGCCGACCGCTCGCTGATGAATCTCGCCCTGTCCGCTGCGCAGATCCTCCAGGATGATCCCACCCTGTACAGCCTGCTGCGTCAATGCTACCAGGGGAATATTCTCCGGGGAGGCAGCGCTCACTGGCTGCTGGGAAGACTCGCCTTCCAGCAGAAAGATTTGGAGCTTGCCGGGAAAGTTCTGCAAAAATTGCTGGAGGCTCCGAGAACTGCCGAATGGCGCATGTCCAAGGATCAAAGGAAGGAAGCGGAAGAATACTTGGAACTCTGCAAGAATCGTGAATTTCCCCTTTTCCCGCCCCCCCATAAGAAAGTCCCGGAATCCGCCGCCCCCGGCCCATCTTCTTCCCCGGAGGGGCCCGGTGAAGAGAGGGCTGAAAGGAACGTCGAAGATTCTTTAGAATTGAAAGTCTCTTTTGCCCTGAATCCGGCTCCGCTCCTGGAAACGCTCGAAGCCAACCGGCGCGACGGCGCGGACGCGCTGGAGCTGGCTTTGAAAGCTTACAAACTCTCCTTCCGGGGGTCCTACGATCAACTCCTCTGCCTTTCCACGCTGCGAAACGTTGAATCCCTGTGGTACCAGGAAGAGACCGCCCGCAAGGTCATGAAGACCTTCCGAGGCCGCGCCGTCCTGGCGGACGAAGTCGGCTTGGGCAAAACCGTCGAGGCGGGAATCATTCTCAAGGAATACCTGATGCGGGGGCTGGTGCGGACCGTCCTGGTCCTGGTGCCCAGTTCTCTGGTCTTTCAGTGGCAGGAGGAGCTAAGGGAAAAGTTCGGCCTATCCTTTGTCTCGTCCCAGGACCCCCTTTTCCGGGAAGACCCGGAACGGTTCTGGGCCGAGCCCTTTCTTCTGGTATCGTTGCAGACCGCCCGCGTCAAACAACATTGGGGGGCCATCACTTCCCGGTCCTTTGACTTGGTCATCGTGGATGAAGCCCATCATCTGAAGAACCGCGCCACCGGCAACTGGAAGTTGGTCAATGCCCTGCAGAAAACCTTCCTCCTCCTTATCACCGCCACTCCGGTGCAGAATAAGCTGGAGGAGCTTTATAACCTGGTGACCCTGCTCAAGCCGGGTCACCTGAAGACCCTGAAAGGCTTTAAAGAAGAATTCGTCACCCGGGGAAGTCCCACGGACCCGCGCAACCGGGAAAAGCTGCGGCAGCTCCTGAAAGAGGTCATGGTCCGGAATACCCGCTCCGTTACCCGGCTTCGACTCCCGCCGCGCTTCGCCTTCACCACCCGGGTGAACCCCACTCCCCAGGAAAGCCTTTTCTACCAGAAAATCAACGACCTGGTCAGAAGCCCGGCTCCTCTGCCCGGGAATGAATTCAGCCGCCTGGGCTTGCGCAGGCTGCTGGAGGCAGCCGGATCATCGCATTTCGCGGCCCTGCGTATGCTGGAAAAGATGGCCGAGGAAAATACCGATGGACCCAGAGAAAAAATTAAGGATATTCTGCTCAGCGGGGCGGGCATCCAGAGGGGGAGCAAATCGCAAAAGGTCATCGAACTTCTCCGGGCCTCCCCGGAGCAGAAGATCGTTTTTGTGAATTACCGGGCGACCCTGGAGCACCTGCAGCATCTCCTGGAGGAAGAAAACATTTC
>JAPLIW010000926.1 GCA_026388915.1 Deltaproteobacteria bacterium | reverse complement strand
CAACTGTTCGGACGGATGGCCGCGATGACTCCCAGGGGGATGGAAAAAACCAGGGCGAAGACGATGGCCGAGCATCCCAGGATCAGAGTCACGGGGAGCCGGGTGGCCATGATCTGGCTCACCGGCAGCCGGAAATAATAGCTCATCCCGAAATCCCCCTGAAGGGCTTTTCCGATCCAGGTCAGATACTGGATGTGAATGGGCCGGTCGAACCCATAAATCTTCCGGATGTTGGCGATGTCCGCGTCGCTGGCGGCTTCCCCGCCGATGGCCGACGCCGGATCGCTTGAGAGGTAGAGCAGGCCGAAGCTGAGGGCGGAGACGACCAGGGTCACCGCCGCAGCCAGAGCGAGTCTCTTCAGGGTATAAATGAGCATTCCTTTTCCGCGTCGGTTCCACAGCCGGGAAAAGGCCCGGTCCCTTGGGGGGGCCGGGCCTTTACGCCCGTTCGTTTCTCTATTTCCAGGAAGCGTTGAAGAACCGGGGAATTTCATCCGGCTGGGCGGAGAAATTCAGATCCTTCGTGTAGGCGTAATTCATGTTGGAGGACCACAGGGGAAAACTGTAGGCCTGCTCGGCAATGCGCTGCAGGGCCATTTTGTAATTTTTCTTCCGCACTTCCGGGTCGACGGAAGTGTCGGCGATCTCCAGCCATTTGATTACTTCCGGGTCACGGGCGTTGTCGTCGGTCGTGCCCCCGAAGAAGTTTCCGGTGAAAGCGGAGGCGTCGTGGATGGAGAAAGAGCCCCAGTTATTCATGGCCATGTCCACTTCACCCACCCGGATCTTTTCCCGAACGGCAGCGTAGGTCATGTATTGGATCTTCGCCTTGATCCCCACGGCATTCAGGTAACCCATGATGGCTTCCATTTCGGGTCGTTCCCGCCACCCGTAAAAATCCATCTCAAAGCCTTTCGGATACCCCGCTTCCGCCAGGAGCTTTTTAGCCTTGGCCGGGTCATAATTGTATTTGACTACGTCGTCGGTGCAACCGAACTGGCTGGGATAGCAGACGGAATGAAGGACCTGCGATGCTCCTTTCACCAGGGTTTTCTGGATGGTGACCTTGTCGACCGCGTGAGAGATGGCCTGCCGGACCTTCAATTTGTTAAGCGGGGAATTTCGCCCCTTTTTATTGGCCGCGTCAAAATGCAGGAAAAAAGACCCTCATGGTATCGGAATTTTCCACGGTGATCTTGGGCATCTTGGCCATCTTTTCCGCCTGGTCCTGCGGCACCCGCCAGATCCAATCCGCCCGTCCGGACATGAGCTCGGCGATCTGGGTATTGACTTCGCTGATGAAACGGATGTGAAGCTTGCCGATGCTCGGCTTGCCCTTGGGGCTGGCGGCAAAGTAATTCTCGTTCTTGACCAAAGTGATGCTCTTCCCCGGGATCACCTCCACGCCCTTGTAGGGGCCCGTCCCTACCGGTTTAATGGCCATCCCGTCGGGACCCACTTTGGCAGAGTACTTGTGGGGGTAGATGGCTATGACCGCGGCGATGTATTCGGGAGCGGCCGGGAAATTCTTCTTGGTCCTCAGACGGACCTTGTATTTTTCCAGCTTCTCGCACTTCTCGATCCAGTTCACGTTGTTCTGGGTCTTGACCCCGTTCTTCGGGTCGGACACCCAGTTCAAGGTGTAAACCACGTCATCGGCATCAAACTCGTCCCCGTTGTGAAACTTCACTCCCTGGCGCAGGTCGAACTCCATGGTCTTACCGTCGACAAATTTCCAGGAGGTGGCCAGATTCGGTTTGTATTCCCCCGTCTTGAGGTCGCGGTAGAGCAGGCTGTCCCAGAGGAGGTGACACAGAACCACCCCCCAACGGTCAGTGTTGAAGTAGTTGTCCACCGATGAAAGCTCCACCGTGTGCAGGATATTCAGCGTGTCGTTGGCCTTGCCGGCGTGGGCCGCAGGGGCCATGAGGATGAATGCAAAAAAGGCGATCAAGCATACCCAAGAAAATTTCTTACCCATCTTCTTACCTCCTCTTTTTAGTAAAATAAGGTGAACTCCCCTCTCCCCCGGGGGGGTTCAAATGCGGATTGCGGAATTCGGAATGCGGAATGAAAACGTTAAACCAAACGATCCAAACATTATTTTCTTATCAACCAGGAAA
>JAPLIW010000867.1 GCA_026388915.1 Deltaproteobacteria bacterium | reverse complement strand
CCACGGCCCCTTTGGCGAACTGGTTTCCCTTGAAATGCTTGAGCCGGGCCGCCAGATCCCGGGCCGTTTCGAATTCCTGTCCGACGATCTGCGGGGCGAAGTACTCGCGGATGGTATGGAACACCCCCACGGCCGATTCCGGAGAGTAGGTAGGGGCATAGAGCGGACCGGATTCTCCCCATCCTTCGAAATTTCCGGAGACCAGTTTCACAAAGATGCTGTGGGCGTCCGGGTCCGCACCGTAAGCCGTGACCCAGGGATAGATCAGGGGGAAGGATACGTAGTAGACTTCGATCCGGTCAATGCGCATTTTTCTCTCCTTTCGGGAAAAAATTTGCCACAGAGAACACAGCGCGGAAGAGCCGCAACCAAAAACGATGAACCCCAGAGCTATATGAAAAAAATTTCAAGATGTGGATTAAGACCAAGGATCTGAGCTACTCCCAAAAGTTTTCCCTATGAACTTCCGTCACCCCAGAAATCCCCCCCAACCCCCCTTTAGAAAAGGGGGGCGAAGGGGGGATTTCTGGGCGGCGCGTAGTCTCAAGCAAAGCTTATCATTCTGGTTGCGGCTTTGCCGCGCTGTCTCCTCGGTGGCTGATTATTTTTCGAGAACAAATTTATGCCGGGTAAATTTCTCCAGTTTCGCCGGGCTCGGAAGAAAAGGAATTCCCGGGACCGTGGAGGGCTTGAAAATTTTCTCTTTCCCCGGAAACTCGAGTTTCGGCTCGGTGATGTCTTCCTTAATCCCCCGGGAGGAAGGGCCGATGTCGTTGGGGTAAACAAAGTTATCCAGCGTGGCCAGCTCTACATTGACTCCTTTTCCCAGGGAACTCTCCAGCATTCCCCCCACCCAGGCCGGAATCCCGTTCTCCTTGGCCAGGTTGTGAATGTCGACCGAGGCCTGAAGGCCGCCCACCCGGGGAGGCTTGATATTCACGTAGCGACAGGATTTCAGCTCCACCGCCAGCCGCATGTCGCGAACGCTCTTGATCGACTCGTCCAGACAGATGGGCGTCTGCATCTGCGCCTGAAGCTTGGCATGTTCAATCAGATCATCATAGGGGAGGGGCTGCTCGATCATGGCCAGCCCCAGCTTGTCCACTTCCTTGAACATGGGCAGGTCGTCCAGGGTGAAACTGGAATTGCAGTCGATGTGGAAGGTGTGCCGGGGGAAATTGGCCCGCACCGGTTTCAGCATCTCCAACCCCCATCCCTTGGCGAATTTCAGCTTGGTCCGCTTATACCCGTCATCGATTCCTTTCTGAATCGCCCCCATGAGCATGTCCAAATTTTCTTTGATTCCGTGAGCGGTACCGGATTCCACCGCCTTGCGGGTCCCACCCAGAAGCTGGTGGAGGGGTTTTTCCTCCATGTGGGCCTTGAGAAGCCACCAGGCGTTCTCGATCCCCGCCTTGGAAAAGTAATTCCCCTTGAAATGTTTCAGCCTTTCCTGGATGTGGCGGGCCGTGGGGAAATCCTCCCCCACGATTTGGGGGGCGAAATACTCCCGGATCGTATGGTACACCCCGACCGAGGATTCCGGGGAGTAACAGGGGGCATAGAGAGGGGTCGTTTCTCCCCAACCCGACTTGTTGCCGGACTGGAGACGGACCAGAATGGTATGAACGTCGGGATCGGCCCCGTAGGCCGTTCGCCAGGGATAAATCAGGGGGAAGACGACGTAATAGACTTCCATCCGGTCGATGCGCATCTTAATCTCCTTTCCTGGACGCGGAGAGCTTTCCCGCTTTCACCACGGCCTTTCGGATCGTTCTTTTCTCAATCCGTTCCATCACCGGGGCATAGGGAATCCCCGGTTTATCAGAAGGTTGAAAACCCAGTTTCCCGGGCGTAAACTGCACGGCGGGCTCGGTTAGGTCCTCAACGTAAAACCGCTCCGAAGGGAAAACGTCGCCCGGATAAGTAAAGTTCTCCAAAGTTGCCAGCTCGATGTTTACTCCCGAGCCGATCCCGCTCTCCAGCATTCCTCCCACCCAGGCGGGAATCCCATTGTCCCGGGCCAGATTGTGGATCTCGATGGCATTCTGCAAACCTCCCACCCGGCCGGGCTTGATGTTCACGTAGCGGCAGGATTTCAGTTTGATGGCCAACCGCATGTCCCGGGGGCTCTTCACCGACTCGTCCAGACAGATGGGAGTCTCGATTTGTTTCTGCAGTTCGGCATGCTCCACCAAGTCATCATGAAAGAGAGGCTGCTCGATCATGGCCAGATGGAATTTATCGATTTTTTTAAAGAGAGGAAGATGATCGAGAGTGTAACCCGAATTGCAGTCAATATGGAAAGTCATTTTAGGAAAAGCACCCCGAACAGCCCCGAGCATC
>JAPLIW010000161.1 GCA_026388915.1 Deltaproteobacteria bacterium | reverse complement strand
GCGATGCACAGGATAAAGGCGGGGACGTAGGTTCCGGTTACATCAAAGATGTATCCGCCCAGCCACGGGCCGAAGACCGCTCCGACCCCCATCCCGGTAAGAAGCAGGCCGGAGACGGCGCCAAAATGGCGCCCATAAAATATATCCGCCGAACCTGCGTAAATGGTGGGAGTGAAGAGCCCACCCCCCAGGCCAAAACAGATGGCGTAAACGTACAAAAGCCAGGGTTGGGAATTGTCGCGGACGGAGATGAGGGCCACAAGGGCGATGATGGACAAGGACGCGGCCAGTGTGCCCGTTTTCTCCCTTCCCATGCGGTCTGATAAGAAACCGGAGGATTGGCCCAGGAATAGGGTCACCCCGAAAAGGGCAAAGATGGATACGCTGAACATACTGCTGTAGCCCGCATCCTCTGCGAATCGAACCTGATGGGCCAGGACCAGGTAGCCTCCGACTCCCCAGTAGAGGGCATAAGACAAAACCAGCAGCCACAGTTGAGAGGAACGGAGAATCTGGGAGAGGGTCCAATCACGGGCCGTGGGAACTTTTCCAACGGCCTTTTTCTTTTCTCTCTCTGAAGCCAGGACCATTTCGGCCGAGCCATAAGGCTTGAGCCCTTTATCCCGGGGGCGATAATAGAAGAAAAGGAGATACAGGGGAAAGAGAACGAAAACCAGCATTCCCGCCAATACCACAAAGGTGAGCCTCCATCCGACCTGAAGAATGCTGTATTTCACGAAGATGGTATAGACGAAACTGAGTCCGCCGCCCATCTGGCCGATTCCCAGGACCAGCCCGCGTTTTTTGACGAACCAGTTCATGAGAGCCGGGGCGATGATGGGCCATCCGGCAAGAGCGCTGCCCACGGGCATGAGGATTCCGAAGAGAAAATAGAAATGCCACAGCTCCCGGGCCCAGGAACAACCTACCGTGGCCAGCCCCAGGATGGAAATCCCCAGCGGCAATAATACCCTCGGCCTCCATCGGTCGGCCAGAATGCCGGCCAGAGGCGCCATGAACCCGTAAAAGAAAATGTTCAAGGACATCATGATGGAGATGTTGCCGCGGCTCCAGCTGAATTCTTCCAGGATGGGGGTGAAGAAAACGGCGAAGGAATGGCGGATCCCATAGACGAGCATCATGCCGATGATGCCCACCCAGACGACTTTCCAGCCATAAAAATAATTGAACTCTTTGAACATTCTATCTCACGATTTCCCGTTACGGCCCTTTGAGGTCAGCCCAAATTAGAATTTAGATTTTGTTAACCGTCTGGTGAACAAACTTTTTGATTCTTTTAACTTTAGGCACTCTAGGCACTTTTAGTTGCAGCTTTGCCGCGCCGTGAGCTCTGTGGCTAAACAGTTTCGGGTTTTGAAATTTGAACTTTATTTAGGGTTGTATTCCCGCTATCATTCATTATATCGGAAAAAGGCCCATGGCCAAACGAAATCAAGCCAAAGAAGAAAAAGGAAGGCTCACCCTCTTTCTCGGACCCTTCCAGCCTGAATTGGAAGACGCTTTCCTCGAGCGGGTAAGAACGAAGAAAGAAAAGGACCCCTTCGCCCCCCTCGTGGTTCTCGTCGGGTCCAATCTACTCGGCCTCTACCTGCAAAGGCAGCTTGTCCAGCGGGGCTTGAACCATATCAACCTCCGCTTCCTCACCTTCATCGACCTGGCCCGCGATCTGACCGCTGAACCTTTGGATCAGGAAGGGCTCCGGCCTCTTCCGCGTTACGGCGATCTGGTGCTCATTTCCTCCCTGGCCGAAAAAATTCGGGAGGGAAGTTACTTCGGCCCGATAGCCGCCCGGCGGGGCTTTCAGCGGGCTCTGTCCGCTACCTTCCGGGATCTGGCCGACGGCGGAGTCGAAACCCTGCCTGTGTTGAAAAGCCGGAAGATCTCCGAGCTCAACGCCCTGTACCAGGACCACCGTTCGCTCTCAGGCCGGGGTTTCTACTCTTCTTCCGAGCTTTTCCTCCGTGCCGAAAAAGAAGCCCAACGTTTTCCCGAAATATTCGGCAGCGGGGAATTGGCGGTTTATGGTTTCTATGACTTTACGGAAAGCCAGAAACGGCTTCTCGGGGCCTGCACCCGGCATCTCAGCCTGACCGCTTTTATGCCCTGGCGGGAAACGCAGGGGTTCGCCTATGCGGCCCCGATCTTCAAATGGTACCGGAGTCTGGGGTTCCAGGTCCAATCTCTCGGAAAACAAGATACGGCCGGAAGCAAATTGGTGGAAGTTGTGCCCAGGGAGATTTTCCGGGAAAGGCCAAAAGCTCATGCCACCCGCGAGGACCGCACGGTCCGAATCATTGCCGCTCCCAGCGAAGCGCAGGAGGTGCGGGAGATTGCCCGGGAGGTTCTCCGTCTGGCCCGGGAGAATGAAATTCCTTTCCATGAAATGGCCGTCCTCTTGCGCAACTTCGACCTCTATGCCCCTCTCCTCCAGGAGACTTTTCAAAACCTCCAGGTTCCCATCCATCTCCAGGGGGGCAAACCTCTCTCCCGGACTCAGGCTGGAAAGAGTATGCTTCTCCTTCTTGACCTGGTGGGCAGCAACTTTCAACGAGGCGAGGTCATGGAATTCCTGACTTTCGCTCCCCTGGCCTGGGAGCGGTTCTTGCCGGAAGAACCTTCTACTTCCCATTGGGACCTCATCTCCCGGGAAGCGGGAATTGTGGAGGGGAGAAAACAGTGGGAGGAGAAATTGACCTCCTGGATAGCCCAGCAAGAGCAACAGGCAGAAGAGGAAGCGAATCAAACCCTGATCCGGGAGGGGGAACGTTTCCATGGCTTCCTGAAAGGCTTTTTCCCGGCCCTGGACCGGTTTCCCCGGAATTCCAGCTGGCAGGAAATGGTAAAGGCCTCCCTTCTTCTGCTGGAATCCTATTTCCAAGCGAACGAAGAGCGCGAGGCCATCGGCGACGTCCTCCGATCGTTGGTCTCTCTCGACTCTCTCGGCCTGGCGGTCCAGGTTCGACAATTCAAGGAGATTCTCACCGAAGCCCTGGAAGAGAAGACTCTTCCCCACGGATCTTTCCAGCGAGGCGGAGTTTGTGTTTCGGATTTGATGCCCGCCCGCGGTCTATCCTTCCGGGCGGTCTTCATCCCCGGCCTGGTTGAACGGTCTTTCCCCGCATCCCCCCGCCAGGATCCCCTGCTATTGGACCCGGAACGGCAGGCCATGAACGAGAACTTGAAAGAAAAGGGCCATGTGCCTTTAAAGCGATACCGCTTCGCCGAAGAGAAACTCCTCTTCACCCTGGCTTTGGGAGCCGCAAGGGAGAAACTGATCCTTTCCTATCCCCGTCTCGACCCTTCCACCGGGCGGGAACGGATTCCCTCTTTTTTCCTGCTCCGGGTGGGGGAAGCCCTGTGCGGGGAAGCCATGGATTACAGCCGTCTGGAGAGGATTCCTCAATATCAGCGTGTGCCCCTTTCCCGGCTCGCCCCAGAAGACCCGGATGAGGCCGTCGATGAAGGGGAATTCGACCTGAGCCAAGTCGGCAAAGCGCTGCGTACCCGTGATCGAAGGGAAGTCTCCTATTTTCGAAGAGCCTTTCCCGCCTTTAACCGCGCGGAAAAACTGGCCCGCCTGCGGTGGGGCTTCCAATCCTTCACCGAGTATGACGGATGCCTGAAATCGGCCCGGGCCCGCAAGCTTCTGCGCGAAAGGTTCGCCCTCTCCGGGCAGGTCCTTTCCGCTACCAAACTGGAAGCTTATGCAGCATGTCCGTTCAATTACTTTCTTGCGGAGGTTCTGGGTTTGAGACCCCTTCCCTCTCCCGAGGAGATCCGCCGGATCCAACCCCTGGAGCGGGGGACGATGGTGCACGAAATTCTTTTCCGTTTCTATGAGACCGCAGCGAAGAAATACCCGGGTCCTTTGCGGCCGGAAAACCTTGAAGGATACCGGCAGATCCTGGAGGAGGCCGCATCGCACTCTTTTGCCGCCGCGGAAGCGCAGGGCTGGACGGGTTATCCCCTGCTCTGGGAGATCGACCGGCAGTCGATCCTCGAGGACCTAAGG
>JAPLIW010000227.1 GCA_026388915.1 Deltaproteobacteria bacterium | reverse complement strand
AGCATCCCCGCTTCCTCCGGTGAAAAGAGAGATTTCAAAATCTCCAGTTCCACCCCGCTTTTGGTCTTGGGAAATCCCTGGGGAAACTGATCGAGCCTTTCTCGAACCCTTTCATAAATCCCGGCCATGGCTTGCTCCTTTCTGCTCCCCCCTACTCCCCTTTAAAGGGGGCATGGGGCGGAAACCTTGTATCTCCAACCTCTTGAATCCAGGTCGATTATGTATCTATAGCGTTTCCAAGTCAAACCAATAACGCGCGGTTTCCAGAGTGCGAAAAGTTTCCCCCACCCCGGAGATAAAAGGGGAAATCCATTCCTTCGGCCGGATGAAGTCATCGATGGTCGGCATTTTCTCCTCCTTTCCCACGGTTGAGGAAGGAAGACAAAAAGGCCCCAAAGAGATGCAAGAATCTCCCTGGGGCCTTCACATGGGTACCCTCTGGAAACTCCCTTTCATGACTTGCTCCAGAAGGTTAGGGGTTGGGCAGTCGGGCGTAATCGGAACAGGGCAAGAATATGATGAGTGAAAAGTAAGGTAAAAAAAGGGACTTGTCAAGCACAAAGAACTCTTTGCCCCACCAGTTTTTGCGGGAAGAACCCATGGCCTTGAAAACCCGGAAGAGAGAAGGGGTAGCCATGGGGTTCAGGCTGAAGGAATTCGGATCATCATCCTAAGGCGGTTATTCTTTCCTTGGGTCGGGCCTGTCCGGGGGGATTCGAAAGGGAAGAGGGGTTGGCCCAGCCTTGCCTCTGAAGCTATCTCCTCGCAGGCCTCTCTTTGCGGAGGATAGGCGGGAAGGTGATTAGAAAACGATGATCCCGCCGAGCCTGATGATCCGAATTCCTTCAGCCCGAACCCCAACCAGTACGAAAATTGGGGATGGGCAGGCAAAGAATTCTGCTTCCAGGGAATCCCGCGAATAGCCGACTGCAGAAGATCATGCCGACGGATTCCTCTTGCTCCGGGACAAACGCATAGCGCCTTTCTCCATGGCGAGGGGAGTCCCCGCTTATGGATAATCGTAATAGTTGGTGCGGATGTAGGCGTAATTGCGCAAGATGTTCTGCCGTCCCTTGATGACCTCCCCGTGCCCGGACAGAAGCCATTCGGCGTCCAGTTGGGCGAGCCGCTCGATCGATTCCCGCAGGAGCATTCCGTCCCCCCCAGGAAAATCCGTCCGCCCCACGCCCATGGGGAAGACCACATCGCCGGTGAAGAGGGCCTTCTTCTCCGGCCAGTAGATGCTGATGGACCCCGGGGAATGCCCGGGGGTGTGGATGATCTGGAAGGTTTTGGAGCCCAATTTCAGCTCCCCTTCCTTGAGGTAAAAACTGATCTTCAACTCGGGCATCTCCCCGCCCATGGCCCGGTAAAACTGGCCGCCGATTTCCTTCAGGAATTTCTCTTCCTCCTGGTGGATGGCAACCTGCACTCCGCCGCGGGCGAAGGTCTGGGTGCCCTCAAAATGGTCCGGGTGCCCGTGGGTGGCAATGATGAGGCGGATGTCTTCAAGCCGGTTCCCATCCTTCTCCATCTGCTTGATCAGATTTTTCACCAAATGCTGGTGGCCCGGGTCGATGATCACCGGGACGTCTCCCCCGATGACGTAGCTGTTGCAGTTGTTCTCCGTGGAGCTTTTCCATGTATAGGCGTACAGGTCGGAATCGAGTTTCATTCGCATTTCCTTTCAAACTTGGGTGTGTTCGAATAATAATTTTTGCTCGGTTTTACCTCAACTTAAATTGGAATAATGGAATGATGGAATATTGGGAAAATAAGATATCCAATGGTTTCCTTATTATTTCATTATCTTTGTGCCCTCTGCGTTCTCTGCGGCCTCTGCGAGAGACAATTATTTTTATTTTTTTCTTGTTCTTAACGCTTCATCCGTGTTTATCCGTGTTCATCCGCGTCCAAAAAAAAGTTCAGAGTTTTGAGTTCGGAGTTCGGAGTCAAAGGCGATAAAGCCCTGTTTTTAACTTTAGGCACTCTAGGCACTTTAGTGCATTTTAGGCACTTCTTATCCGTGTTTATCTGTGTTCATCTGTGTCCCGATAAAAATTTTTTTCTTGGGGTTTTGCGTCCGCCATTTCCCTGAAATTATTTTATTATTTTTTCGAGGCTTTTTCCAGAAGTTCCTCGATCGTCGGGGGCAAGAGGGGAAGGGGATCCAGGGGGCGCCCTTGGTGGCGCAGCTCGAAGTGGAGATGCGGTCCGGTGGAC
>JAPLIW010000791.1 GCA_026388915.1 Deltaproteobacteria bacterium | reverse complement strand
AGAGCCTCGAAGAGGGAAAAAAGAAAGCTCAAAAGGCCGGGCTGACCATAACCCAGGGATTTACCCGTCCGGACAGTACGGGGTTCGCCTACCTGGATTCCGACAAAGTCGGGGGAGTCATTTTCGAGTTGATCCAGAGAGCGGAATCAAAAGCTTAACCGCAGAGGTCGCAGAGCACGCAGAGATAAAAACGGACATACGCTCAGGGCCCAGGGGGGCAAGGGAAAAAAGGGGCCCTCGGAAAAGGATCTCTGCGCTCTCTGCTTCCTCTTCGTTCATCCTCATGTCTTCACCCGAGGAGGATGCAAAGAAGGAAAGTTATTTATTCCCCCAAAGGAGAAAAGAACCTCAAACCGCAGAGAATCGGGAGGACGCAGAGAGGATGAAATATGCAAACAATGATTTATGTTTTTAGTCTTTTGAAAGAAAGCGCTCTGCGGTCTCTGCGTGCTCTGCGGTGGATATTTTTTCCTTGATTTTCGGGGGGCGCAGAGGCTTTTATAATTTCCTAAGCCATAAAAAATGCTCAAGGCAGAGAGCAGAGAATCATGGGGAAAAACCATTGTTTCATCTCCGCCGTCGTTCCCCCGAAAGAGAGATCCGGGCCCGCCTGGTGGTTCGCCGTTTTGGGAAATCAGTTGCTCCTTCATCAGGATCCTGATTCGGTCCGGGTCCCCTATCTGCGGGAATTCTCCGAACTGGGGGTACCCCACAACGGGGCCCACTACCTGGGGGAGTTGGACGGCCATTCCTGCTATGCCGTGGACCTGGAGGAAAATGCGGATGTGCCTAAGGGAATGGCCCTGGAAGGCCTTCGCAAGGTCTATGGTCGCCTGGATGAGAAACTATTCTGGCTGGCGGCGAGGGCCGTGCAGATCGTGGACTGGGACCGAACCCAACGGTTCTGCGGGCGCTGCGGGGTCCCCCTCAAAGCCCGGGAAACGGAGCGGGCCAAGGAATGCCCGCAGTGCGGTCTCCTCCACTTCCCCCGCCTGGCCCCGGCGGTGATCGTCCTGGTGGAGCGCGGGAATCAGCTTCTCATGGCCCGCTCCCGCCATTTTGCCCCGGGGGTTTACAGCGTTCTGGCCGGGTTTGTGGAGCCGGGGGAGACGCTGGAAGAAGCCGTCGAGCGGGAAGTGTTAGAAGAGGTAGGAATCCGGATTAAAGACATCCGTTATTTCGGCAGCCAACCCTGGCCTTTTCCTCATTCCCTCATGATCGGCTTTACCGCCCGGTACGCCGCGGGGGAAATCCGGGTCAATGACCAGGAACTGGAAGATGCCGGCTGGTTCACTGTGGACCGTCTGCCGGGCCAGCCGGGCAAAATCAGTATCGCCCGCCAATTGATCGAGTGGTTCGTGGGAAAACAGGGTCAGCCTCCCCTCAGGGATTGACCCCCGCGTCCGCTCTTGATCGGGGATCGTTGGCCATAAGAGCCTCTTTATCCTTGCGATATAAATGACCGCGGTGCAATCCGCTACTTTCTGATTCGAGCCACCTCTCCCCCATTGGCCTTCACCAGGTCTGCCGGGGAAATCTTCACCAGCGAGTATTCCGACCCGCCACCGGTGTAGACGACCTCCATCTGCATAACCTTCTCGTCGATGAG
>JAPLIW010000462.1 GCA_026388915.1 Deltaproteobacteria bacterium | reverse complement strand
AGTCCACCCTGTGGATCTCGATCATGGGGTTGTCGTCCAGCCAGCGATAAAAATCCCGGGAGCCCATCAGGAAGGTAACCACGATCTTCCCTTTGTGGATGGTTTTCTTGGCCCCGGTAATCACTCCTTTTTCAACCAGGTGCATCACCCCATCCGATATCATCTCCGAGTGAATTCCCAAATCCTTGAAGCTGGCAAGATTCGCCAGAACCGCGTCGGGAATCCCCCCGATCCCCAGCTGGAGGCAGCACTCGTCGTCGATCAACTGGGCTACATTTCGGCCGATTTTCTCCTCCACCTCGGTCATTTTCTTCTTGTTGAGCTCATGGAGGGGAAGGTCCACCTCCACGACATGGTCGATCTGGGAAACGTGAACAAAAGAGTCGCCGTGCAGCCGGGGCATGTTCGGATTGACCTCGGCGATTCTGATCTTTGCGGTTTCGAACCCCTTTTTGGTCCAATCCACGGAGATCCCCAGGCTGCAGAATCCATTCTTGTCGGGGGGTGATACGGTCACCATGGCCACGTCCACCGGCCATTGGGAATCAAATAACGAGGGGATTTCAAAATTGAAACGGGGAATGTAATCTCCCCGGCCCTCCCAGATGGCCTGACGGGTGGGAGCGCCGGCAAAAAGGGCGATATGGCGAAAGCTCCGGGCATACTCCGGACGGCAGTAAAGCGCCTCTCCCATGGCCACCTGGTGAACAATCTGGACATCCCGCAACTCCCCCGCCCTCTTCACCAGCTCGACCGGCAGGGTTCGGGGTTCTCCACAGGCATGGGATAAAATGAGTCGATTCCCCGACTTTACGACCTTTACGGCCTCTTCGGCGGTGGTCTTTTTTCGCTCATATTCGCTTTCCCAGTTTCTCATCTTCCTCCCTCAAACCCCAGAGCTGCCAGAAATCCCCCCTTGCCCCCCTTTATTAAAGGGGGGTTGGGGGGATTTCAGAGGCTGGTCGGTCAATCAAGATTTCTTGCTGAATTCCGACACTTTTCATGTTCATCCCAGCCTTTATGAATCACGTACTTAGGGAATAAAGCCCAGGCTCGCGACACAACCCCGCAAGGGGAAATCGTCAGGAAACCCCCATCTCGACTAGCGGACTTTCGGTTTCATCGGAAACCCCGCCCATACATTCAAGATACCAAAGACCTCCCGAATCACCGACAAGGCGTCATCCGTGTAACGCCACCAGCTCCCCGGGTCAAAGGGATCTTCTCTCGCGTACCGGACGATGGCCCGCGGCGAGTCTCCGATCAGGGCGTGCCAGGTGGCTTTCAGCCGCCGGCTGTGGGGTTTCGAGGTAACGAGGATCACCCGGTCTTCTTTCCTATCCTTCAGGAGCCCGCCGATCAATCTAACCTCTTCGGCCGTATTCTGCGCTTTCGCTTCGAGGGGTTTGATCTTTCCCGCGGGAACCCCGAGGAGCTGCAGCGCTTCCTGGTTGTAGGCCTCTTCCCTCCTGTACTGCACTCCAATCTGAAGGGCTCTTTTCTCTTCCTGCCGCATAATTCCGGTCGTGACCCAGACTTCCGGCGCCCATCCCGAAAGGTAAAGGGAGGCTCCTTCCAGCGCCCGATACGGAAAATCACCGCCGAGTACCACGATGGCGGCGGATTTCTCCAGGGGATCTTCCACCATCAAGTACTTCCCCAGCTGGTTGATTCCCGCGGGAATCAAGAAAAGGATCACCAGGGCGAGGAGGAGGAGGACGATGATAATTTTTCCACGCCTTCCGACGGTTTCTTTTTTTCTCGAAAATATCATCCGAATC
>JAPLIW010000424.1 GCA_026388915.1 Deltaproteobacteria bacterium | reverse complement strand
CTCCTCAGGAAGATTGTCCGGGCCGGCCATTTCGGCAGAAAAACCGGCAAAGGGTTCTACGACTACCAGAAATAAAGAAGCAGAGAGCGGAGAGCATAGGCTTTTGGAGTGCGGCGACGGGTCGCCGCTTTCAGGAGGCGCGACACGTCGCGCCAGCCAGAGAACGGACCAGCCCGTTGGCCTCGGAAAAGCGCCGTCCTGCCGGCGCACTCCAAAAGATGAAGGTAGGCACCTTGATTGCCCTCGTTTTGATCGTTTCAGCAAGGAGTTTCAATTTTTTACTTATCCCTAAACCTCCCTCATCCAGGGGGAGGGGGAATAAGCAAAGAGATAAGCTTTCAGGTTGAGCGAAGAAGAGAAACTGGCCAGGGAAGCCGTCCAGCGGGTCCGCAATTGGCTGGAAGAGGAAACAGAGGGCAGGGGAGGAAGGTTCACTCCCCGGCTGGCGATCAAATTCTGCGGCGGGTGCAACCCCCTCATCGAACGGGGAGAGGTGGCCCGGAAAATCCGGGAGGAATTGGCTGAAGCCCGATGGGTTTCCTGGGAGGGAGAGTCGGATCTTCTTATGGCCATCAACGGGTGCCCCACGGCCTGCGCGGAAAGAGAAGAAATTCGAAAGAATTCGAAAGCCAGCCTGGTCATTCGTCCCGGGGGCGTTTCCGATATTGAAAAGACACCTCGCGCATAGAGCATAGGGCAGAGCGTAAGAGAAATGAGCAGGCGGTAGAACGGAGGGAGAGGTGGTGGACAGGAAACTCAAAGGTAGCGTGAAAGCCAAGGAATCCTGGGAGAAGGAATGCTACCAGCCTTCGCTGAAGCAGAGCCCGGAACGGCTGTCCAGGTTTTCCACGGTTTCAGACCTGGAGATCGATAAGCTCTATAGTCCGGAGGATATCGGCCGGATGGATTTTATGCGGGACATCGGATTTCCCAGCCAGTATCCCTATACCCGCGGGGTGCAGGCTTCCATGTACCGGGGACGGCTATGGACGATGAGGATGTTCTCCGGTTTCGGGAGCGCGGAAGACACCAACCGGAGGTACAAGTACCTCCTCTCCCAGGGGCAGACCGGCCTTTCCGTGGCTTTTCATTATCCAACGCTGATGGGGTATGACTCCGACAGCCCCCGTTCCAGGGGGGAGGTGGGGCAGTGCGGTGTGGCCATCGACACCCTGAAGGACATGGAGATCCTCTTTGACGGAATCCCCCTGGATAAAGTGACCACCTCCATGACCATCAACCCCCCGGCGGCGATCCTCCTGGCCATGTACATCGCCGTGGCGGAAAAACAGGGGGTCAGCAAAAAAGAGATCGGCGGTACGATCCAGAACGACATGCTCAAGGAATTCATCGCCCAGAAGACCTTCATGCTCCCCCCGCGGCCTTCCGTCCGGCTCATTGTGGATACGGTGGAGTATTGCACTCGTGAAGTTCCCAAGTGGAATACCATCAGCATCAGCGGCTACCACATCCGGGAGGCCGGCTCGACCGCCGTGCAGGAGCTTGCCTTCACCCTGGCGGATGGGATCGGATATGTGCAAGCCTGCATCGGAAGAGGCCTGAAGGTGGATGATTTTGCCGGCCGTCTCTCGTTTTTCTTCAACTCGCACATCGACTTCTTCGAAGAGATCGCCAAGTACCGGGCTGCCCGGAGAATATGGGCCAAAATCATGCGGGAACGGTTCAAGGCCCAAAACCCCCGTTCCTGGATGCTCCGCTTCCACACCCAGACCGCAGGGTGCTCCCTGACCGCCCAGCAGCCCTACAACAACGTGATCCGCACTACCATGGAGGCTCTGGCCGCGGTCCTGGGGGGGACCCAATCGCTCCATACCAACTCGCTGGACGAGGTATACGCGGTTCCCACGGAGATGGCCGCGACGATCGCGCTGCGGACGCAACAGGTCATTGCCGAAGAGACCGGGGTCACCCATACTATCGATCCCCTGGGGGGGTCCTATTTCGTGGAAGCTTTGACGAACAAAATGGAAGAAGAGGCGCTGAAGTATATCAACAAGATCGATGAGCTGGGCGGAATCGTCCGGGCCATCGAACTTGGCTATCCGCAGCAGGAAATCGCCAATGCGGCCTATGCCTACCAGAAGCAGGTCGAGCGGAAAGAAAAGATCGTGGTGGGGGTGAACAAGTACCAGGTGGATGAGGAAAAGCCCCTGGAATACCTGAAGATCGACCCGGAAGTGGAAGAGAAGCAGATTGGGCGGCTCAAAGAAGTGAAACGGACCCGGAACAATGCCCGGGTGCAAGCCTGCCTGGTGGAACTGAAGAAAGCCTCCAAAGGGTCGGAGAATCTGATGCCCACTATCCTGGCGGCAGTCAAGGAATACGCCACCCTTCAAGAGATCTGCGATGTCTTCCGGGAGGTCTTCGGGACCTACCGCGACCCGGGGATGTTTTAAAAGCTTTTCACCACAGAGGCACAGAGGACACAGAGAGTTCTCTGTGCCTTTGTGGTGAACGTTTTTGTCTGGAGGAGAGATGGAACGGAAGATACGGATTCTGATCGCCAAGCCCGGCCTGGACGGGCACGACCGGGGGGCCAAGGTGGTGGCCCGGGCCTTACGGGATGCAGGATTTGAAGTTGTTTACACCGGCCTCCACCAGACGCCGGAACAGATCGTTTCCGCGGCCATCCAGGAAGACGTGGATGCCGTCGGGCTGAGTCTCCTCTCCGGAGCCCATCGGGTTCTTTTCCCGGCGGTTGTGGAATTATTAAGAGACCAGCAGTCGGGAGACATCCAGGTCTTTGGGGGAGGGGTCATTCCCCGGGATGACATCGCCTGGCTGAAAGAACAGGGAATTCAGGCGGTCTTCACCCCCGGAGCTTCCACCGAAGATATCATCGAATGGGTGAAGACCCATATAAATCCGAAAAGCTGATAAACCGCATAGGGCGCAATCCCTAAACTCGAAACCCGAAAAAGACAAAGGCTTTTCTCTCGCCCGCTTCGCTAGAGGCCGCAGAGGCCATAGGGAAAACAGAAATATTTTTCTAAATACAATGCCAAGATAATGGCCAGGATATAAGCGGTTATTGAGTTGCGGGTCTTCTCTGCGATCCCTGCGGGCTCTGCGAGAAAAATATTCCTTGAATCTGTTTCGGATTTCGAAATTCGATATTCGGATTTAACTCAACGGGGAGCATAAGAAAAATGGAATTGCTCGGACAGGTTGCTGTGGTCACCGGCGGGTCCCGGGGAATCGGAAGGGGAATCGCTCTGGCGCTGGCTGAAGCCGGTGCGGATCTGGCGATCAATTACCGGAAGGATGAAAAGGCAGCGGAAGAAACGGTCAGCCGGATCCAAGGCATGGGCCGAAAGGCAATCGCCGTGCGAGGGGACGTGTCGAACTTTGACGCTGCCCAGGATTTGATGAGGCAGGCATTCCGGGCCTTCGCCCGGATCGACATTCTGGTAAACAGCGCGGGGATCGCCTCCCGCGGAAACTTCGTGGAAAAGACAGAGGTGGAGGAATGGAGCCGTGTCCTTTCCACTAACCTCAACGCGGCCTTCTTCTGCTCCAAAACCGTCCTGGAATACATGCACCGGAATAAAAAGGGGAACATCATCAACATCTCTTCCATCGCCGCCAGCATTCTGCAGGCGGGACATTCTCCTTATGCCGTTTCCAAGGCCGGATTGGAAGCGTTCACCAAAGTTCTCGCCAAGGAAGAGGGGCCCCGGGGCATCCGGGTCAACGCCATCGCCCCCGGCATCGTCAAGACCGACATGGGCGACCGGCTCATGAAGGCCATGGGGGAAGAGGTGGTGAAGGCCCGGTTGAAGCTGACCCCCCTGGGAAGAATCGCCAACCCGGAAGACCTTGGCCACCTCGCCGTATTCCTCGCCTCCGACAAAGCCTCCTACATCACCGGCAAGATCATCCACATGGACGGGGGCATTTTGTGAAGGGATGAACGCTAGGTCCTCTGCCGCCTGACCCGGAACCATCAGGAAGGGTTGCAGGCTTTCCATGAAAAACGATCCCCGCGGTTTGAAGGGAGGTAGATAGTCATGGGCCGGGAGCGAAAAGGGCGTCTGGAAGGGAAGGTGGCCATTATTACGGGGGCGGCCGACGGCATCGGGCAGGCTGCAGCGGTTCTTTTTGCCCGGGAAGGAGCCAGGCTGGTTTTGGCCGATGTCAACGAAGAGGGGTTGAAAAGAACCATGGTCCTAGTGCAGAAGGAAAATGGCGAGGGAATTATCAAAAAGACCGATGTCGCCAGGGAAGCCGAAGTGAAGGAATTGATCGACCTGGCCCTAAAAAATTATTCCCAAACCGATATTCTTTGCAACAATGCCGGGATTACCGGGGCGCTGGCAGATCTGGAACACGAGGACGGGGACGACTGGCACAAAGTTTACTCCGTGAATGTGCTGGGGGCGGTTTATGCGACGAAATACGCCGCCAGGCACATGAAGGAAAGGGAGACCGGTTCCATCGTGAACACGGCCTCGGTTGCCGGGATCCGATCCGGTGCGGGGACGAACGCCTACAGCGCCAGCAAGGCCGCCTTGATCAACTTTACTCAAACGGCCGCCTGCGACCTGGGCGGCTATAATATCCGGGTCAACGCGGTCTGCCCGGGCCTGATCGAAACGGGGATGACCCGGCCTATCTTTGAGCTGGCCCGCCAGAGGGGCAAGTTTGGCAAACTGGGCAGTCGCTGTGAGCTGCGGCGCTACGGCCGACCCGAAGAGGTCGCTCGTGCCATTTTGTTTTTGGCCAGCGACGAGGCCAGCTACATAACCGGCCAGTCCCTTCCGGTGGACGGCGGCAACACCGCTTCCCTGAACCTTCCAGGGATGAAGTTCTAGAGAATGCGGAATAGAAATGGACCGACCCTTCGGGTCTTGAGGACCGTCCCGCCTGAGGCGGGACTCGAGGAGCGTCACGCCATGGGCGTGAGTTGAGGAGCGCTTCGCTTGAGGCAAGTACCAAAAACCTCCAATACGAAGGGCGGAATGGAAAAGTTACCGGAATGCGGAATACCTTCCGATTGACAGCAGAGGGTGGGGAATATATATTGGAATTGGATCTTTTCTCAAAAAGCGCAGGAAATGAATTGAGGTATGAGAAGGTCGAAAGGTAAAGAAACAAGCTTTTCTTCGTTTGTGATCTTCGTCGCCCTCTCTCTGCTGTTCTGGGTTGGCGGGTGTGCTCTTTTTGAGAAAAAGGAGCCGGAGAGGACGCCGCAGATGGCGTATGAAGAGGGTCTCCGTCTGCTGGAAAAGAAAAAATATGAACGCTCGGCCGAGGCTTTCCGGAAGTTCAAGGAGGACTTTCCGCTGAGTACCTACACCCCCCTGGCCGAACTCCGCCTGGCCGATTCCCTCTATTTCGACAAGAATTACGCCGAGGCCATCGTCCAGTATGAAGACTTTAAGAAACTCCATCCCATTCATCCGGAGATCCCTTACGCCATCTACCAGGTCGGGATGTGTCATTCCAAACAAATGCTCTCGATCGACCGGGATCAGACCGTAACCGAGAAAGCCCTGGAACAGTTTCGTTATGTCGTCGAAAATTTTCCCCAGAGCAAATACACCTCCGACGCCAAAACCCGGATGCAGATCTGCCGGCGCCAGCTTGCCGACCATGAGTATTACATCGGGCATTTCTACTACCGGAAAGGGCACTACAAGGCCGCCCTGGGCCGCTTCGAGGAGATTTTAAAGAAATACCCGGATGTGGGCCTCGAGGGAAAGATCAATCCCCTCCTGCCGACCTGCCGGGAAAAGATTGCCAAAGAAGAGAAAAAGCGAAAGGAAAAAGAGGAGAAAGAAGCCAAGAAGAAGAAACAATCATAAAGGCAGCGCTCCCTGCTCTCCGCTCCTTGGTCTTTGCTTTTAAATGAGGTAGTAGATTTTTTCCAGCGCCTCCGCCAACGCTTCGACTTTCGTACCGCCGGCCTGGGCCATGTCGGCCCGCCCTCCTCCGGTCCCCCCCACGATCTGAGCAATTTCTTTAACCAGTTTCTGGGCCGGGTACTTTCCGGCCAGGTCCGGGGTCACCGCGCAGAGAAGCATGACTTTCCCGTCTCCCTGGGCGCCCAGCAGAATGATGCCTGACTTGATCTGGTCCTTCAGACGGTCGGCCGCCTCCCGCAGGCTCTTCGGGTCTTTCGTCTCCACCCGGGCGGACAAAACCCGAACGCCCTTGACTTCCCGGACCGAGGAGATCAGGTCTTTGGTCTTCCCCGAAGCGATTCTAACCTGGAGGACCTGATATTCCCTCTCCAGATCCTTCTGCTGTTTCAGAATCCGCTGGACCTTCTCCGCCACCTCTCCCGGCTTCGCTTTCACCAGATCGGATATCGCCCGAAGCTCAGCCTCTTCTTTCTTGAGGGCTTTCCAGGCCCCCTCTCCGCTGGCCGCTTCAATCCGCCGTACCCCGGAAGCCACTCCGGTCTCGGACAGGATCTTGAAAAGACCGATATCCCCGCTGCGGGTCGTATGGGTGCCTCCGCAGAGTTCCGCGCTGATTTCCCCCACCTGGACCAGGCGGACGACATCCCCGTACTTTTCGCCGAAAAGGGCCATGGCCCCTTTCTGAACGGCCTCTTTATAGGGAATATGGGACACACAGACCTGCAGGTTCTGCCGGATCCGGGAATTCACAATCTCCTCGACCCGGTCGATTTCTTCCTCTGAAAGGGGGGAGAAGTGGGTGTAGTCAAAACGGAGGCGGTCGGGAGTCACCAGAGACCCGGCCTGTTTGACGTGGTCCCCCAGCACCTGCCGCAGGGCGGCCTGCAGCAGATGGGTGGCCGTGTGGTTGAGAGCGGTCTTGCCCCGGCTCTCGGCATTCACCCGCAGCTTGAGGGTGTCTCCCACCCGGAAGGCTCCGGATTGGATGGTCCCGTGATGGACGATCACGTCGGGCAGGGGTCTGCTCGAGCGGAAAACCTCCATCCGGGATCCGTTGCCGGACAGAATCCCCTGGTCTCCCTGCTGGCCCCCCGCTTCTCCGTAGAAGGGGCTTCGGTCGGTGATCACTTCCACCTCTTCGCCTTCTTTTCCGCTCTCCACTTCCGCCTCGCCTTTGAACATCTTCAGAATCTTTCCCTCGGTCTCCAGGCGGTCATAGCCCACGAATTCAGTCTTCAGCTTGAGGGCCGCCAGGGACTTGTAAACCTCCTTCAAAGCTTCTTCCCCCGAACCCTTCCAGGATTCCCGGGCTCGTTCCCGCTGGGCTTCCATGGCTTCTTCAAATCCTTTTTTATCCAGGGGAAACCCTTCATCGCGGGCGATCTCTTCGGTCAGGTCCAGGGGGAACCCGTAGGTGTCATAGAGCTTGAAGATCAATTCTCCGGGAATGACCTTCGATTTCCGCTCTTTCAGTTTGCGGATTTCATCGCCCCAGAGGCGAAGCCCCGTGCTCAGGGTCTCGGAGAAGCGCTCCTCCTCGTTGGAGATCATGTTTTTGACCATTTCCCGGTGACTTACGAGTTCCGGATAGGCATCCTGCATGAGGGCGATCACTTCATCGGTCAGCCGGAAGAGGAAGGGCTCGTGGATTCCCAGTTTCTTGCCGTGCCGCATGGCCCGGCGCATGATCCGGCGCAGCACGTAGCCCCGCCCTTCATTGGAAGGGAGGACGCCGTCGCTGATCAGGAAAGTTGCCGCGCGGGCATGATCGGCGATCACCCGGAAAGAAACGCCCGCCGGGGATGGGGGATCATATTTTTTCCCGCAGGATCCCCCGATCGCCTTCAAGATGAGGGTAAAGAGGTCCGTGTCGTAATTGCTCTCCACCCCCTGAACGATCGCCGTAATCCGCTCTAGGCCCATGCCGGTGTCGATGCTCGGTTTGGGCAGGGGCTTGATCGTGCCGTCGGCATAGCGCTCGAACTGCATGAAGACCAGGTTCCACAGCTCCAGGTACCGGTCACAGTCACAGCCCGGGGCACACTCCGGACGCCCGCATCCCACTGTCGGACCCTGGTCGATGACGATCTCCGAGCAGGGGCCGCAGGGGCCGGTGTCTCCCATCTGCCAGAAATTATCCTTGCTGGGAAAAGTGAGGATCCTTTCTTCCGGGACGTATTTTCTCCAGAGTTTCCGCGCCTCTTCATCCGCCCCGATTCCCAGGGATTTTTCCCCTTCGTGAATGGTAACCCAGAGCTTGTCCGGGGGCAGGCCCAGGATATCCACGAGGAACTCCCATCCCATAGCAATGGCCCCTTCTTTGAAATAATCGCCGAAGGAGAAGTTTCCCAGCATTTCGAAGAAGGTATGATGGCGGGCGGTGTAACCCACGTTCTCCAGGTCGTTGTGCTTTCCCCCGGCACGCACGCACTTCTGCGAGGTCGTAGCGCGGGGAAAAGGGGTCTTTTCTTCGCCGGTGAAGTAATTCTTGAACTGGACCATTCCCGCATTGGTGAAGAGCAGGGTAGGGTCCTTCTGGGGAACCAGTGAGGAACTGCTCACGATGGCATGCCCTTTGCTCTTGAAGTAATCCAGAAATTTCTGGCGTACCGCGCTTCCGGTCATCATTCTTCTACCGAACCTCCGATTTCCTGCAAGGCCTCCCAGATATCATTCCAGCCATACCCCCTCTGCCGGAGGTAGTTGGCCAGCCGTCGCTTTCCCTGAGGCGACAGAGAATGGAGGTCTTGGCTTTTCGATTTAAGATGCAGAACCTTTCGAAGTCGTTCCGGTGCCTTCCCGCTTTCCTCTTCCCCGTCGACCAGGTCCCGGGCACACTCAGCCGGGATCCCCCTTTGAACCAATTTCTGTAAAACCTTTTGCGGACCCCAGAGCTTCTCCCCAGAATAATAGTCAACCAGGCGCTGGGCCAATTTTCGATCATCCAGGAGTCCAAGGCTCTCGAATTTTACGAGGACCCCCTCCACCTCTCCGGCTAAAAATCCTTTCCCGATGAGCTTGCGCAGCAGCTCCTGACGGCTGTAATCGCGCCTGCCCAGAAGGCGCATGGCGGACGTCTCTGCGCTTTCCGGAGACTTCGATCGCTGGGTCGGCATAGAAGGGTAAGGGACTTTTCTAATTCGGAATGCGGAATGCGGAATTTCAAGCTTCATTTTTTCATTCCGCATTCCGAATTCCGCACTCCGCATTTCGTTTAATCTTCCTTTGGTTTTTTCACCAGCCCCAATTTTTCTCTGAGATTTTCTTCAATAGCCCGGGCGGTCTCCGGGTGCTCTTTCAGGAAAACCTTGGCATTCTCCCGGCCCTGTCCGATCCGCTCATCGTCGAAGGAGAACCACGCCCCGCTCTTCTGGATGATCTCCTTTTCCACCGCCAGGTCCACCAGGTCCCCTTCCCGGGAAATCCCTTCCCCGTACATGATGTCAAACTCCACTTCCCGGAAGGGAGGGGCCATTTTATTCTTCACCACCTTGACCTTGGTCCGATTTCCGATGGCCTCCTGCCCGTCCTTGATGGTTCCGATGCGCCGGATATCCAGACGAACCGAGGCGTAAAATTTTAAGGCATTTCCGCCGGTCGTGGTCTCCGGATTGCCCATAAAAACGCCGATCTTCATGCGGATCTGGTTGATGAAGATGACGCAGGTGTTGGATTTGCTGATGGTGGAGGTAAGTTTCCGCAGGGCCTGGGACATGAGGCGGGCCTGCAGCCCCATGTGGGCATCGCCCATCTCCCCCTCCAGTTCCGCCTTGGGAACCAGAGCAGCCACCGAGTCGACGACCACGACGTCGATGGCCCCGCTCCGCACAAGCATATCGGTAATCTCCAGTGCCTGTTCCCCGGTATCGGGTTGGGAGATCAGCAGGTCATCGGTCTTCACCCCCAGCTTCTGGGAATAGGCTACGTCCAGGGCATGCTCGGCGTCGATGAAACCCGCAATCCCCCCCTTTTTCTGGGCTTCGGCGACGATATGAAGGGCCAGCGTGGTCTTGCCCGAGGCTTCCGGGCCGTAGATCTCCACCACCCGCCCGCGGGGCACCCCGCCCACGCCGAGGGCTATATCCAGGGCCAGAGAGCCCGTGGAGATGACCGGTATCTCCGGGAGCACGGCGTCCGTCCCCAGACGCATGATCGATCCCTTGCCAAATTGGCGTTCGATCTGGCTGACGGCCAGTTCAATGGCTTTCTCTTTCGGGCTCTCCGCTGGCATGGATCCTCCTTAGGGGAATATTTTGGGAAAAATTTTAATCTCGCCGCATCGGGAATTCTTTTAGTTTCGTGTAAACCGCTCCGGAAGGACGGAGTTCGCTCCGGAAGAGAAAAACCTCCCGGACCTGAAAAGTTCCCACTTCCGCTCCCCGATGTTTGTCAATCGCCTGGGCCAATCCTCCTTTGCCCCTGGGAGACCGGATCCTTCCCAGCGTCAGGTGGGGAGAAAAGGGGCGCTCTTCCGCCGGGAAAGACAGCTCGGCCATCTTCTTTTCCACCGCCTGTTGCAGCGCCGTGAGAATTTCTTTTCCCCGGTCCATCCCCAGCCAGACGACCCTGGGGTTGCGGGGATTGGGGAAACAGCCCATGCCCTGCACCCGCACCTCAAAGGGCTCCCACCCCGCGATCGCCGGCGCGATGGACTGGGAAATGCGCTCTACATCCTCCTGGCGGATGGAGCCGAGAAACTTGAGAGTCAGATGAATCCCCTCCGGACGCACCCATTTCACATCCGCCTCCGTCCGGCGGAGCTCCCGCTGGAGCTCATCCATCCGCGATTTCAGGGCCTGGGGAACTTCAATGGCGATGAAAGATCGAATGTCGTCCATAAAAATAGCCGTGAGGGCGGGTTGGAAACCCGGTCCTACAAGTTCTTGAAAGCCGGTATCAAATTCAAAAAATACCTTCGCACCCAGTCAATCGCCGTGTAGGCGGAAATGGTCTGAATCTGGTCCCGGTCACCCATGAACGGGTATCGCCTGGACACGGTTCCTTTGGGGCTCGCCAGGGCGATGAAGACCGTGCCCACCGGTTTTTCTTCCGATCCGCCCGCGGGTCCCGCAATCCCGGTAATGGCCAATCCCAGAGTGGCGTTGCTGACCCGGCGCACGCCTTCGGCCATCTTCTCCGCCACTTCCGCACTCACCGCGCCGACGCGGTCGATCAAATCTCCCGGAATCCCCAGCATTTGAACCTTGGCGGCATTGCTGTAGACGACCACGGATCTCTCGAAGTAATCGGAACTGCCGGCGATTTGGGTCAGGCGACGAGCCACGAGCCCCCCGGTGCAGGATTCAGCCACGGCCAGGTTCGCCCGCTCGGCACGGAGGAGTTGACCGACGATCTCCTCCAGAGTCTCCCGGTCAACGGCGATGACCCGCCCCTGGAGTTTTTCGCGGATCAGGCTTTCCAGCTTCCGGAGGTTATCTTCCGCTTCTTCGGCAACCCGTCCCCGGATGATGATCTTCACATGATTCTCGGGATACCGGGGAAGGTACGCCAGGGTGGCGGAAAAATCCTGGGGTCTCACATCCTTCAGCAAATCGGCGATGGCGGATTCGGTGAAGCCGAAGACTTTCAGGGTGCGAGAGCGCACCAAGACCTTTTCCTTTCTTTCTTTCTCCAGGAAGGGAATTACCTTTTCTCTCATCAAAACCTTCAGCTCTCGCGGGACGCCGGGGAGAAAGATAAAGACCTTGCCCGGCCGCCGGACGATGAAACCGCAGGCCGTACCCATGGGGTTGGGAATGATTTCGGCCTGCCGGGGGAAAAAAGCCTGCTTCTCGTTGGAAATCGGCATTTCCATTCCCCCTTCGGCAAAGCGTTTCTTCAGATTCTCCAGGACCTCCCGGTTTAGAACCAGATCAAGCTTCATGGCCTTGGCCGCAGAACTCGCGGTGATGTCATCTTTGGTGGGCCCCAGGCCTCCGCTCACGATGATGACCTCAACGCGCTCCTGCGCCCGGCGGAGGGAATCCTCGATGCGCAGGGCCTCATCCCCGGTGGTGGTGATGAAAACCACCTCCAGGCCGGCTTCCGACAGGAGTTCAGCCATGAACGCCGCGTTGGTGTCCACCACTTCCCCGGAAGTCAGTTCGTTCCCAATGGTAATAAGTTCGACGCGCAAGGAATGACTCCTCTTGAGCCTTCGGCGTGATCGATTCAGACAAGGAAAAGGCCCGGATAAAAAACAGCAGTCAGACGGAGGAGAACATTCGCGTACCCTCCGGCCACCGCATCGTCCAGAACAACCGCCCAGCCGCCCTTCATCTCCCGGTTGATCCAATTTGCAGGGGGCGGTTTTATTATATCCAAAACCCGGAAAAAAAGAAATCCAATCACCATCGATGATGGGGTGCAGGGGACAAAAGCCATGGTTATCAAATAGCCGGTGACTTCATCGATGACAATCTTCGGGCTGTCTTTCTGGCCCAGCAGAACCTCGGCCCGCTCCGAAATCCAGCAGGCCAGGATTAAAAAAGCCCCCGTGCTGAGGAAATAGAGCAGGGGAGGGAAGGAGGAGTAAAGAAGATAGACCAGAATCCCCACCGCCGTTCCCGCGGTTCCCGGCGCCCGGGGAGAAAAACCTGCATAGCCGACAGAAGCCATGGCGATAATCAAGCGATTCAAACTTCATTACCTCCCAGCGCTTAGCACGCGAAAAGGATAAAAAATCCCCAACCCCCCCGATATGGCCTTTATTTTTCTTTATAGCGAAGTTAAAATGATTTATCCCGTATACCCCCATTGGGCAGGGTAATTTTATTTGCCGTGATAGGGTGCAAATTTTCAACCAAGGAGAAAAAGTACTCTCTTTCCAAAGGGTTGTCAATAGAAAGATATCCTCTTCGGCCTGCCCATGCAGGTAGTAAAGGTATGGATAAGATTTCAGATTCTTCTGCCCGGTGACGATAATGCTTTAGACAAGATTGGAAATTTCTTGACAAGACCCTGATAGCCTTCTATATTTTTTTGAAAACAATATAATTGTGGAGAGATAGCGTATGGCCGGCCGATTGGGTGACCTTTTGGTCAGCAATGGCTTAATTACCCCCGCACAACTGGAAAAAGCCCTCCAGGATCAAAAACTCTCGGGAAGCAAGCTGGGTTCCGGCCTGGTAAAGCTGGGATACATAAGTGAAAAGACCCTGGTTTCTTTCCTCAGCCGCCATTACGGCGTCCCGGCCATCGATCTGAATGAAATCCAGATCGACCCGGACGCCATGAAGATGATCCCGGCCGACGTGATTTTTAAATACCAGGCGATTCCCATCAAACGAGTCGGGTCCACCCTTCGGGTTGCCATGAGCGACCCCTCTAATATCCTGGCCATCGATGATATCAAATTTCTCGCCGGCTGCCATGTAGAGGTGTTCGTCTCCACGGAAAGCGCCATTAAGACGGTCATTGACCGGCTCTATGACCCCTCCGATGCCCTCAACGATATCATGGATGGCATCAAAGAAGGGGAAACGATTGATCTTCTGGAGGACTCGGAGGACATCGACGTCAGCGCGCTGAAGCAGGCGGTCGAAGATGCTCCGGTGGTGAAGCTGGTAAACCTGGTTCTGAACGAGGCGATCAATAGGGCCGCCAGCGACATCCATATCGAGCCCTATGAAAAAGTCTTCCGGGTCCGCCTGCGGGTGGACGGGGTACTGTATGAGTTCATGAAGCCCCCGCTGAAGCTCAAGAATGCCATCACTTCCCGCGTGAAGATCATGTCCAAGCTGGACATCGCTGAACGCCGCCTTCCCCAGGACGGCCGGATCAAGGTGAAATACGGGAAAGATAAAGAGATGGACTTCCGCGTATCCGTCCTGCCCACCCTCTTCGGGGAAAAGGTGGTCATGCGGTTACTGGACAAATCCAGCCTGCAGCTGGACATGACCAAGCTGGGGTTCGAAGAAAAACCCCTCCTGGAGTTCCGCGACGCCATTCACAAGCCTTTCGGCATGGTCCTGGTGACCGGGCCGACGGGAAGCGGGAAGACCACGACCCTCTACTCGGCCCTGACCGAATTGAACCAGATATCCGAAAATATTTCCACCGCCGAGGACCCGGTGGAGTACAACCTCATGGGAATCAACCAGGTCCAGATCCACGAGGAAATCGGGCTGAGTTTCGCCAACTGCCTCCGTTCCTTCCTGCGCCAGGATCCGGACATCATCATGGTGGGGGAGATTCGGGACTTTGAGACCGCTGAAATCGCCATCAAGGCCGCCCTGACCGGGCATATGGTGTTGAGCACGCTCCACACCAATGACGCCCCCGCCACCATCAGCCGTCTGCTGAACATGGGCATCGAGCCCTTTTTGGTGGCCTCGGCGGTGAATCTGATCGTTGCCCAGAGACTGGCAAGGAAAGTTTGCGATGCCTGCAGGACCGTGGTCCAGGTCTCTCCCCAGATGCTCCTGAATCTGGGAGTTCCTTCCGAGGAACTCCAGGGGTTTACCTGTTACAAGGGGGCGGGATGCGCCCGCTGCAGCAACACCGGCTACAAGGGGCGCGTGGCCCTATATGAAGTTCTCCCCGTCCGCGAAGAGGTCCGGGAGCAAATCCTCCAGGGGGCTTCAGCCGGGGAAATCAAGAAGGAGGCCGTCAGCCTGGGGATGAAAAGCTTGCGGCAGGCGGCACTGCAGAAGCTCAAGGAAGGGGTCACGAGCGTAGAAGAAGTCCTGAAGGTCACGGTGGAGGATTAACCGAGAAACCGCCCGGATCATAATCGGAGGACGCCAATGGGAGCATATGTTTGGGAAGGAAAATCCCGCAAGGGGACGATCGAAAAGGGGGAGATGGAGGCGAGCAACGAAGGCGCCGTGAGAATGATCCTCCGCCGCCAGCAGATTCTGGCCACCAAGATCGCGCCCAAACCGAAGGATATCCTGAGAGGAATCAAGTTACCCTGGAGGAACCGGGTCCGGGAAAAAGAGATCGTGGTCTTCACCCGTCAGTTTGCCACCATGATCGACGCCGGACTGCCCCTGGTCCAGTGCCTGGAAATCCTCTCCAGCCAGCAGGACAACCCCTTTTTTAAAGAGGTCCTTCTCCGGGTAAAGGGCGATGTGGAAGCCGGATCGACTTTTGCCGACGCCCTGCGGAAGCACCCCACGGTGTTCAACGATCTCTTCTGCAACCTGGTGGCCGCGGGAGAGGCGGGAGGAATTCTGGACACCATCCTGAACCGTCTGGCGGTCTATATCGAAAAGACGATGAACCTCAAGAAAAAGGTCAAGGGGGCCATGGTGTACCCGGGGGTCGTACTCTGCGTCGCCCTGCTGGTTGTCGGATCGCTCTTACTCTTCGTCATCCCGGTCTTCCAGAAGATGTTTGCCGACATGGGGGGAACCCTCCCGGCGTTCACCCAGCTGGTGATCAACCTCAGTGATATGTTGCGCGCCTACTGGTGGGCCATCGGGCTCTTCCTCGTCGTTCTTGGCTTCGGCTTCCGCTATTATTACCGGACCGAAAAGGGGCACGAGAGAATAGACGATTGTATTCTCAAGCTTCCCGTATTCGGGATGCTGGTTAAAAAGGTGGCCATCGCCAAGTTCACCCGCACCCTGAGCACTATGCTCTCCAGCGGAGTTCCCATCCTGGAGGGATTGGACATTGTGGCCCGTACCTCGGGAAACAAGATTATCGAGAAAGCCATTTTGAAGACCCGCGTCAGCATCGGGGAAGGGAAAACGGTCGCCGAACCTCTGGGGGCCAGCGGCATTTTCCCGCCCATGGTGGTGCAGATGATCTCGGTGGGGGAATCGACCGGGGCCCTGGATTCCATGCTGTCGAAGATCGCCGATTTTTACGACGACGAGGTGGATTCGGCGGTCTCCGCCCTGACTTCGCTGCTGGAGCCGGTTCTCATGGTCTTCCTGGGGGCCGCCATCGGAGCCCTGGTCATCGCCATGTACCTGCCCATCTTCAAGATGGCCGCGGTTCTGGGCTAATCGGCTTTTCTACCGGACGCATCGAGTTTCTCCCGCCGGGCAAGAGATGTCCCTTTCGCCCCAAGCCCGGAAGGGGAGGAGTTTTCCTACCCAGTGGGCTTCCGGTTCCGCCATCGATATGATATTCTGTGAATATCCGCTCAATCGATCCGCTGCTCGATTGCGGTCTTCCAATCCCCCGGGAGCGTTTGAACCACTGACCCTCGAATGAACATTTTAGCAATTGAATCCTCCTGCGATGAGACTGCGGCCGCAGTGGTGGAGGATGGGCAAAAGGTCCGGTCCAGCGTCGTCGCTTCCCAGGTTTCCATCCACCGGAAATACGGGGGAGTGGTTCCGGAACTGGCTTCCCGTCACCATGTGGAAGCTATCCTGCCGGTTATCCAGGAAGCCCTCTCCCAAGCGGAAATCAACCTGGCGGGCCTGGAGGGGATCGCCGTCACCCAGGGGCCGGGC
Source organism: Deltaproteobacteria bacterium (assembly GCA_026388915.1). Lineage (GTDB taxonomy): Bacteria > Desulfobacterota > SM23-61 > SM23-61 > SM23-61 > SM23-61. The sequence goes on along the minus strand of JAPLIW010000424.1, from coordinate 15,776 downwards.
CTGGTGGGTTCTCTCCTCGTGGGCATCGCCGCGGCTAAATCCCTGGCCTACGTTCTCAACCTTCCGATCGTGGGGGTCAATCATATCCTGGGCCATGTGGCGGCCATATTTCTTGACTTTTCCGGCCTGAAATTTCCATTCATTTCGCTGGTGGTGTCGGGAGGCCATACGAGCCTCTTCCGGGTGGAGTCCCGGACCCGGATGGCCCTCATCGGCCGAACCCGGGATGACGCTGCCGGGGAGGCCTTCGATAAAGTGGCCAAGCTTCTGGAGCTGGGTTACCCCGGGGGAGAAATCATCGACCGGCTGAGCAGGGAAGGGGACCGGAGGGCCATTGCGTTTCCCCGGACCCTGCTGGAACCGGACTCTCTCGACTTCAGTTTCAGCGGGCTGAAGACCGCCGTTTTGAACTACGTAAAGGGATTGGGGGGGAAACTGACTCCCTCTCAGGTCCGGGATGTGGCCGCCTCTTTTCAGGAAGCAGTGGTGGATACCCTGGTCTCCAAGGTCTTTCGGGCGGCGCGCCAGGAAGGAATCCGCGAAGTGGTCGTGGCCGGAGGAGTGGCCTGCAATTCCCGCCTGCGGGAGAAGTTATCTCAGGAGGGAAAAGAATCCGGCATGGAGGTATGCTTTCCTGCTCCCGCTCTGTGCACGGACAACGCGGCTATGATCGGCGTGGCCGGGTTCCACCTCCTCCAGGAAGGCTTTCGCGCGGACTTGACTTTGAACGCCTATTCCCGTATGGGTATAAGATAATCCGTCATGGGGATGGAAAACAGGGAAGCGAAAAAAAACGGGAATTCAAAAAGCCTGGGAGCCCGATGGAAGAGGCGGTTTCGTCTCCTCTACCTCCGGATCCTGCGGCTGCGCGGGGAGCCGGAAGAAGTGGCCGGGGGGATGGCCATCGGCGTCGCCATCGGCTTTACTCCCACGGTCCCGTTGCATCTGGTCCTGGGGGTTTTCATCGCCTTTCTTCTGGGCAAAAGCAAACTGGCCGCGGCCCTGGGAGGCCAGGTGGCGAATCCTTTTTTCCTTCCCTTCATTTATATCCTGGATTACAGGGTGGGGCAGGCGATCACCGGCGCCAGCGGGCCCTCCCTGGTCTCTGCCGATTTTTCCGCCTCCTACGTTCTCAATCTGGGCTGGGAAATCTATTACCCCCTCCTCGTCGGGGGGATCGTCGTCGGATCGCTTGCGGTGATCCCGACCTACTTCATGACCAAGAAAATCGTCCTGCTTTACCGCGAAAGGCGAAGAAGGCGATTGGAGAAAATTGACTTCTCTTCAAAAACAACTTAAAGAGCTGCATATCCGGCCGAAGAAGAGCCTGGGCCAGCATTTTGTCCACGACCCCAACATCCTCCGCAAGATCATCGAAGCAGCGTCGCTCGAGCCTGAGGATGTGGTGGTGGAGATCGGGGCCGGGTTGGGGAGTCTGACCGAGCCGTTGGCCCGGCGGGTGAAAAAGGTCTATGCCCTGGAGATCGATTCCTCCCTCGCGGATGCTTTGAAAGACCGGTTCTCCGGCGGGGACACGGTGGAGGTCGTCTGGGCGGATGCCCTGCAGTTTGACTTTGGCGCTCCCTTTCGCCGGTGGAAACGAAAAATCAAGGTGGTGGCCAATCTCCCGTACGAGATTTCCACCCCCATGATCTTTCGTCTGTTGAAAGAAAGGGAATGCTTTTCCTTATTGGTTTTGATGCTCCAGCTCGAGGTGGCCCGAAGACTCGCGGCCCAACCGGGCACCGGGGACTACGGGCCCCTCAGCGTCTGGTCCCAGCTTTACAGCGACGTGAAGATTGCCTTTCAAGTGAAGCCCAATTCCTTTCTCCCCCCGCCCAAAGTGCACTCTGCCGTGGTGAAATTCAGGGTTCTCCCCAAGCCAAGAGTCGTGGTGGAGGACGAAAAGAACCTGGGAAAGGTCGTACGTTCGGCTTTCACCTACCGCCGGAAGACCCTGGGTAAGGCTCTCCAGCTGGGAGGTTTTCCCGCCCCTCTGATCAAGGAAGCTTTGTCCATAGCCGGCATTTCCCCCCTGGCCCGGGGTGAGACTTTGAATCTGGAAAAGTTCTGTACCCTGGCTCGCCTTCTGGGCTCAAAGTGAAGAAAAGAACCCTCGCTTTGTTTTTGGGCCTGGCTTTAGGGGCTTTTCTCTCCCTCCTTTACGGCGAGAGGACCTTCAGGAGTGTTCTGCTCTTAAGCGAACTTCTGAATTTCGAAAAACCAGGATGGTTGGAAAAAACCCCTCCCCGCCCGGTAGTAAAGGAAGTCTCTTGGGAAGGCCCGATGGGATTCATGAAAGCCGACCTCTATCTTCCCCACCCCGAAGGGAAAAGGGGCGGAATTCTGCTGAATCACGGGGTCATTGACACCGGGAAGGATGACCCCCGGTTGAAACGCTTTGCCTCGATGCTCTGCCGGGCGGGGTTCGTGGTCTTCGTCCCCGACCTGAAAGGAATGAGGGCCTTTCGCATCGCCCCCTCGGATATAGAGGAAATCAAGGCGGCCTTTTCTCACTTGCTTTCCCGGCAGGAGGTCCGGGCGGACTCCTGCGGTCTCTTCGGGTTCAGCTACGGAGCCGGCCCCACGATCATCGCCGCCTGCCGCCCGGAGATTCGCGCGAAGGTTCGGTTTGTGGTCTCCTTCGGGGGGTATTACGACCTGAGGAATGTCCTTTCTTTCATCGCCACCGGCCATTTTGAATTCCAGGGGCATCGCTATTTCCGCAAGCCCCAGGAATACGGCAAATGGGTCTTCCTGGCCAATAACCTCGATTGGGTCGAGTCTGCGGAAGACCGAGCCGTCTTGAGAAAGATCCTGAAGGTCAAACTGCGGGACGAACGCGCGCCCATCGACTCATTTTTATCCCAGCTGGGAGGGGAGGGGAGGAACGTGCTGGACCTCCTCTCCCATGCCGATCCTTCTCAGACTGAGTCCTTTATCCGGAAATTACCCCCGGCGATCCGATCTTCCATGAATGCCCTGGCGGTGGCCCCGGTGTTTAAAGACCTCCGGGCCAGCCTGATTCTGGCCCACGGGGAAGATGACGACTTGATCCCTTTTACGGAAACTCTTCGGCTGGCCCAGGCCGCTCCGCATTCGGAAAAGGTGTGCATGAAGATCCTAAAAACCTTTTCCCACATAGACCCTGAAGAAAAACCACTGACCGCGGGAAATCTATTTTCTTTTTACCTGCCGGAAGGCTGGAAGCTTTTTCTGCTTACCTACCGACTGCTCGGCTACCGATGACCCCGAATTCTTGACCTGATTCAGCGCATTTGGGGTATGATAAGAATATTAAAACTTAACCACAGAGTTCGCAGAGGACACAGAGGTGATAATGGTTAAGGGCCCAAGTCCCGAGGTACAAGGTAAGATGGGTAAATAAATTGCAAAGATTACCTTAGATTTGACGGTTTTTTGGGGGGAATGACCTCTGCGGTCTCTGCGTGCTCTGCGGTTCATTGTTTTTGATTGTCGCCGGCCGCGTTAGGCGCTCTGTGGCGAAAGGAAATGAGCAAGCTCTATCTTCACCTCCGGAAACGATTCGAGCAGGCGGTTCTCAAACACGGAATGCTCGCGGAAGGAGACCGTGTATTGGTGGGGGTTTCGGGCGGGGCGGACAGCTTGACGCTGCTAAAGCTGATCACCGGCCCCCTTCTTTTCGTGCCCAGGCCGGAATTCGTTCTCGCCGTCTATGTGGACCTGGGATTCGAGGGGACGAACGGGCAGCCGGCACAGATCCTGAAGGACTACTTCGAGAAAGAGGGGGTCCCTTACCGCATCGAAAAATCGAACATCGGCCTTTTGTCGCACAGCGATTACAACCGCAAGGCCAGCCCCTGCTTTCTCTGCTCCCGGCTGCGCCGCCGGAAGCTCTTTGAACTGGCCCGGGATTACAAATGCAATAAATTGGCCCTGGCTCACAATAAGGACGACGTCATCGAAACTCTTCTTCTGAACATATTTTTCGGACGGGAAATCAGCACCATGATCCCCTATCAGTCTTATTTTCAAGGGGAGTTCTTTCTCATCCGGCCCTTTGCCTACACGGACGAGCACCTGTTGAAGCGGTTCGCGCGGGAGGCGGAGCTCCCGGTCATGGAAAATCCATGCCCCACGGCGAATCACACCAAGAGGGAGTACATAAAAGATTTGATCAAGAAATTGGACAAGGATCACCGGGGGGTCAAGGAAAACATCTTCAAGGCCATGATGCATGTGAAGCCGGATTATCTGCTGATCAAATAGCTCATGGCTCATAGCTCGTAGCTCATGGTCCTAAAGCTTTTGCCTTGAGCTATCAGCTATGAGCTGTTTTTGCTCTCTTTTCTGTTGACAACCCACCAAAAATCGAATTATAAATTTTAATACCCTTTCAAGCGCGTGGCGGTGTAGCTCAGGTGGTCAGAGCATGCGGCTCATATCCGCAGTGTCCGGGGTTCAAATCCCTGCACCGCCACCAGATATCATTGAGGAATTTGCAAAAAACACCGTCCCTGGACTGCCCCTACACTCCTTTCTCTCCCTGCGCTGTCAACTCAAGTCCGTCTTGGGACAGGTCAGGCTATTATAATAAAGTACTGACCAATTATGCTTGCTGCGGAATAAAGCGCCCATGGCTCGAAGACCGAAAGTTTATTTCCGCGGTGCCCTCTACCACGTAATTGTCGGTGTAAAAGGTGCCCGGTACTCCCTCGCCCCTATCTTCGCATAGAAAGGTCCATGCTTGTTAGACATCTTTATCGATGCGGATGGCTGCCCGGTAAAGCAGGAAGTCTATCGTGTGGCCAAGCGCTATGGGCTCAAGGTCACCTTGGTTTCGAACTCGCGGATGAGGACCCCGCAGAAGGACTGGCTCGAAGTAGTTATTGTGGATGGGCAGTTCAACGCGGCCGATGATTGGATTGTCGAGCATGTGAGCGAGAATGATATCGTGATCACCGGGGATATCCCCCTGGCTTCTCGGTGCTTGGAAAAGGATGCCCGGGTGCTCGGTCCGTCGGGTCGCATTTTCACCAAGGAAAGCATCGGCGAAGCCCTCGCGAGCCGGGGGCTTCTGTCCCACCTCCGCGATCTCGGGACCCTAACAGGGGGGCCAGCTCCCTTCGGGAAACGAGACCGCTCCCGTTTCCTCCAGCGCCTCGACGAAACGATCCAAGCCCTACGTACCAGGAAGCAGGGGGCAATGAAAGCGGGATTATGAACGGTACAAATCGCAGGGATATAAAATCAGGGGTAAGGGTTTTGATCGTGTTAAAGAAAGACCAAAGTTCCGGGAAACTAACGGAAGGCATAGTGAAGGACATTCTAACAAAATCTCCGACTCACCCCCATGGCATTAAAGTCCGCTTAGAGGGCGGTGAAATTGGCCGGGTTAAGAAAATAATAGAAGGCTAGCTTGGGGGGCGTTGAGGAAAGAGATGAGAACGGCCGCTGATTTAGAATCGAATCCATATCGCTTTCGCAACCTTCATCCGGGCATTCTCATCGGAACGGCCAGTGATCGTTATGCCCGATGGATCGGGCAGATTTATTCAGAAGGGCGATACGAAAAAGGGGATTACCCGCAGGAGCCATAAAGTCGGGGACAAAACCTTCAACGAAGAAACCCTCCCGGTTGAAAGTGTAACTGAGTACTTCGAGCATTTCCGCCTCCTGGAAATTGATTCCACCTTTTATCGCCTACTTTTGGAGAAAGATGGTAAGGCCACCCAGAATTTCCATGTCCTCAAAAGCTATCGCCAGCACATGAAGGAAGGAGACTTGCTTCTGCTGAAAATCCCGCAGGTGATCATTGCCCGAAAGCTCCGGAGAGGGTCCGGATTTGTGGAAAATGAGCTTTACCTCAATCCGGAGATTTTCATGAAACAGTTTTACCAGCCGGCAGTGGAAATACTTGGCTCTTGTTTACTAGGAGCTTAGGATAGTCCGGAATTCACTCCCCCTCGTTCCGCAAGAATAGAATTCTTATAGAATTATATCCTTCTTGCCAAGGCATAAATTGGGCAGGGCAACCTGCCGGAACTCTTTGAATTTTTGTGGTAGGGGGAAAAGCTTTCAGCGAACCCGGTCGGGAGACATGCGGGTCTCCAGCCACTGGGCGAAACGGGACATGCTGTAGGTAAAGCACCAGTACACGACAGCGATGAAGAGGTACATTTCGAAGGGCTTGATCTCCCTCTCGCTCACCGTCTGGGCCGCCTTGGTCAGGTCCATCATGCCGATGATTGAGGCCAGGGAGGTATCCTTGAAAAGGACGATGAACTGAGTGACCAGCGAAGGAATCATGTTGCGGACCGCCTGGGGCAGAATCACATGGATCATGGTATGGGCGTAATTAAGCCCGGACGCGGTGGCCGCGTCGACCTGTCCTTTGGCCACGGACTGGATCCCGGCCCGGATGATTTCCCCGATGTAGGCCCCTTCAAAGACCACAAAAGCCGTCAGCGCCACCCAGTACTCGGGAACGGGGCGGCCGATCAGGACCGGAACCAGAAACCAGAAATAGAAAATAACGATAATCAGGGGGACCCCGCGGATGAATTCGATATAGACCACGGCCGGGTAATGGATCCAGGGACGCTGGGCCAGACGAGCCAAGCCAAGGATGATCCCGATCACGAATCCGAACAGGATGGCGGGAATGGCGAGCCGGAGCGTTCCCCCCCCGTAAATCCCGAACCCCAGCAGGCCCTGGACCAGGAGAAATTTGGCATTGGCAAGGATGGCGCCCCAGTCAAAGCTCAATGTTCGGCCCTCGTCCCCCGGGCGATGAGCCCGGGAATGGCGAATTTTCCCTCAAGCCAGTTCATGACGCTGGAAATCGACAGGCAGAGGACCAGGTAGATCAAGGCCGCCGAGGTCAGGGCTTCCACGGCCTTGGCCGTGTAGGTCTCGATCTGGCGGGCGGCGAAAGTAAGCTCGGCTACGCCGATGGTCATGGCCAAGGAGGTGTTCTTCAGAAGGTTCAAAGATTCGTTGGTGGCCGGGGGAACGATGAGGCGCAGGGCGATGGGGATAATGATCAGCCGATAGGTGGCGGCCACCGAGAGCCCGGAAGAAAGCCCGGCTTCGAGCTGGGTCCTGGGGATGGCTTGGATCCCCGCCCGGATGACCTCCGCAAACCTGGCCCCGTGGTAGACGCTGATGCCCGCAACCGCGGACCAGAATTCAATCCCGTGGTGAATGAACCATTGGCGGACCGGTTCGGGAAAGGCTTCCGGGGCTCCGAAATACCAGAAAAAAAGCCACACCAGCAGGGGGACGTTGCGGAAGAACTCCACGTAGGCGGTCGCCACGACCCGGACCGGCCGGAAGGGGACGGTCCGCATGGCCCCGAAGACAATCCCCAGAAGAACGGCGATGCACCAGCTGATCGAGGCCAGCCGAAGGGTGGTCAGGAGCCCGTCGATGAGCCAGGTAAGATGCGGCTGGGCCCACAGAACGGACCACTTGAACTCATAGGTCATGCCTAGAAATCCAAAAATCATCCCGGACCCAAATCCGGGGAGGAGTTGCCTCCCCGGAGTCTTTTCCTGGTGCCTATTATTTGGGAACTACCTGGTAAAGGAGGAAGGTCTTAAAGGTCTGGTTCATGGGGTAGGGCACGTCGCTCTTGGTCCCGAACCATTTCTCATAGAGCTTGAAGTACTCTCCTCCCTCGATGGCTTCCATCAGGGCGTTGTTTACCACGGCGCGGAAATCGGAGTCATTCTTGCGCATCGCGAACCCGTAGGGTTCGTAGCTGATCCAGTCTCCCACGACAACCCACTGGTCGGGAGTGGCGGATTTATACTTCAACCCCCAGAGCTGAATCGCGTCATTACAGTAAGCGTCGAGCTTTCCCTGCTGCAGAGCCATGAAAGCAGCGGCCTGGTCCGGGAAGGTGACCAGCTGGGCCTGGGTGTATTTCTCCCTCAGGACCCGCTCATTGGTCGACCCCTGCTGGGTGCCGATTCGTTTCCCGGCGATATCCTTGGTCCCTTTAATGGGGCTTCCCTTCTTAACAATGAAGTCGGCTCCGGTTACAAAATAGGTAAGGCTGAAATCGACGCTGTCCCTTCGGGGCCGGGTGTCGGTCATCGTTTCAGTAATCAGGTCTACCGACATGCTGGTGAGCAGCGCAATCCGGGTGGCCGGGCTGGTTTCCTTCATCTCCAATTTGATCTGCTTTCCCAGTTTCTTCTCGATGGCCTTATGAACCAGCTCAGCCAGGTCATTGGAGAAGCCGGCTCTTTCATTCTGTTTGTTGATGAAAGAGAAGGGGGCGGAGGCGTTGCGCACCCCGATGGTAAAGACACCCGAGTTTTTGATCTTTTCCAGGGTGGACTGGGTCTGAGCCGGGGCGGAGGCCGCAAGGCTCAAAATAATAAGGGACAAAATCAAAGCGAGTCCGAATCGTTTCATCTCTTTTTACCTCCTTTAGGGGTTTTTCTTAGACGGGTGATTTAGTGAGTCAAGATGGTACTCAAAAAGGCCTTCGTTCTGTCGCTCTTGGGCTGGGAGAAGAAAGTGTCGGGGGAGCCCTCTTCGACGATCCGACCTTCATCCATGAAGATGATGCGGTGGGAGACCCTCCGGGCAAATCCCATTTCATGGGTGACCACAATCATGGTCATGCCTTCGCGGGCCAGGTTGGTCATAACCTCGAGGACTTCGTTGATCATCTCCGGGTCCAGGGCGGAAGTGGGTTCATCGAAGAGCATGATTTTGGGCTGCATGGCCAGGGCGCGGGCAATCGCCACCCGCTGCTGTTGGCCGCCCGAGAGGTTGGCCGGATAGCTCCCGATTTTATCCGGAATGCCGACTTTGGCCATCAGGTTCTTGGCGATCCTCTCGGCCTCCTCCCGGGACTGTTTGCGCACTTTCATCGGGGCCAGCACGATATTTTGCAAAGCGGTTTTGTGGGGATAGAGGTTGAACTGCTGGAAAACCATCCCCACTTCGGCCCGCAGTTTGGCAAGGTTGGTCTTGCGGTCCTGGAGGGAAATGCCGTCCACAATAATGTTGCCTTTTTGGATCGGTTCCAGGCGGTTTATGCACCGGATGAGCGTGCTTTTGCCCGAACCGCTGGGCCCGCAGACCACGACGACTTCTCCCGGCTTGATAAAGAGGTCAATTTCGTTCAGGACATGGATTGAGCCGAACCATTTATGGACCGCTTTGAATTCAATCATGCTCCAATTCCTTTTTTCGGCAATAAATCTTTAAAAGGTTAACAAATAGGGGAGGAGAGTGTCAAGGGCAATTTCCCCTCCAATCATGACCTCCGGCAGAGCCGGAGGTATGAAAAAGAGTGAACCGCTCAAAGCGGATTGAAATGGGCGCCACACCGAAAGGTGGCCTTCGGGCGGATGCCAGGCCCGGGGGCAAGGAGCTTCTGGGCAAAAATCATGAGGCGGCTTCCATTTCATGGGCTAGGCGGGCAATGGAAATGCGGAATGTAGAGTGCGGAATGCGGAATGAAAAAAAAAACAAGAAATTCCGAATTCCACATTCCGAATTCCGAATTTGGCACGCCCGATCGACCCGCCGCATCCTGCGGAAGCCGGTCGAAGCCTCCAAGGAAAGGGCCAGGCCGGCCGATGCTTTTTGCCCAGAAACTCCTTGCCCCCGGGCCACAACTCAAGCATCCCGGAAATTTCAAACTCTAATAGATCCCCCGGCAGAGCCGGGAGTTTACCTTAAGGAAATTATGGTGGTTCAAGTGGATTTGGCAGAGATTGTCTTTTTTTTCGGATCACCCAGGAAACGTGACTTTCATTGGCCTGCGGAGGGGGAGGTTAAAGGGTACCGCCTAATCCCCGGGTCCTGGCCCAGGCTCACAGATTTTTTCTTCTTCTAGTTTACATAATATATATTATCAGACGTTATAGGGCCCTAAAGTAATTTCTTAAGGAGGGCAAAAGCCAGGCCCCTTTCATGCTTGGCAGGGCGTGAGTATGTTTAACGAGAGACCTTCTGGATAGCCCGGCGGAAGCCTTCAAGGGACCCTTCGATGACCCGGTCTTCCACGCAGTATGCGAGACGGAAATGTCCCGGAGTTCCAAAGCCTGTCCCGGGAACCCCGAGAATATTCTCCTGTAGGAGGATATTCACGAACTTAACATCGTCAGCGATGGGAGACTTGGGAAACAGATAAAACGCCCCCTCCGGCTTGACGAAGGAATACCCGGCCTCAGCCAATCCCCGGCACAGGTTATCCCTCTTCCATTTATACTCGGCCACGTTGACCGATACCCCCTGAAGCTTGACAAGGATGCGTTGCATCAAAGCCGGGGCGTTCACAAAACCTAAAATCCGGTTGCAGAAAGTGAGGCCGTCGACAGCTTGTTTCCAATTTTCCATCCGGGGATTCACACCCAGGTAGCCGATCCGCTCTCCGGGCAAAGAAAGATCCTTGGAGTATGAAGTGACAATGATGCTCTCTGTGTACGCCTGATAAATACTCGGAACCCTGGCTCCGTCATAAACGATCTTGCTGTAGGGTTCATCGGATAAGAGATAGATTGTTTGATTGTTTTTTTGTTTAATTGTTTCAAACAGTTCTCCCAAATTCCTTAAACTTTTTTCATCATAAATACGGCCCGATGGATTGTTGGGCGAGTTCAAAATGATGGCCTTGGTCTTGGGAGTGATGGTCGCCTCAATCTCCTTTAAATTTAAAGTAAAATCTTCATTTGTTTTAGCTAACTTACCGACACCGTTATGATTATCGATATAAAACAGATACTCGACGAAATAGGGGGACAGGACGATTACTTCATCCCCGGCGTCCAGGATGGTTTTCAAGGCAACGTTGAGGGCTCCGCCGGCCCCGCAGGTCATGATCACCTGCTCCCAGGTCATGGGAACCCCGTGTTCCTTAGCAAGGAACCCGGCCACTGCCTCCCGGGTCTCTTTCAACCCTGCGTTGGGCATATAAGCATGTTTCCCGGGGCGCTCGTCTCCGATGACTTCCAGGATCGTCTTCCGCACTTTCTCCGGCGGCTCCAGGTTCGGGTTTCCCAGGCTGAAATCGAAAACCTTGTCCGCCCCGATTTTGGCTTTTAACTCCAATCCCTGTTCGAACATCTTTCGGATCCAGGAGGCCCGCTCCATGTAACCCTGGATTTTCGTTGAAATGGCCATATAATCTCCTCAAAATGGAATAGTGGAATGTTGGAATGATAGAATATTGGGTGGGAATTTTTTCTTTTCTAACCTTCCGTTACTTCAGTATTTTTAGTATGTCGCTCATCACCTGAAGGGTGATCTCCATCTCCTCGCGGGTGCCGATGGACATCCGAACCCCGTCCCGCAGTCCCTCTACATCATAGTGGCGGGTTAAAATCTTTCGATCGAAGAGGGTTTGGAAAAATTTGATTCCTCTCCCCTTCTGGGGCGGTTGAGGGAACACGAAGTTCCCCTGAGAAGAAATGATCCGGTATCCCAGGGCCCGCGCCTCCCGGCTAAACCAGTCTCGGGTTCCCACGACCCGGGAAATATTTTTTCGGAAGTAATCCTGATCCTCCAGCGCCGTCGACACCACTGCCTGGGTCAAACGGTTCACGTTGAAAGGGTCTTTCACCTTGAACATTTCCTGGACCAGGGTCTCCCTTCCGATGGCATACCCCAGCCGCACACCGGCCAGGGAGTAAGACTTGGAGACCGTGCGAACCACGATCACGTTTTCCACCTGCCGGACAAAGCTCAGCGCGTTTTCCGGGGCGAATTCAACGTAGGCCTCATCAACCACGAAGACTCCCCGAACCTTCCGGGCCAGGTCCCGGACCAAGGAAAGGGGGTACAGGAATCCCACCGGGGAGTTGGGGTTGGCCAGGAAAAAGACTTTTACTTCCGAAGGCGGGTCCGGGGGCCGGTCATAGGGCTCGGTAACCGGAATGGCCAGGTTCCGGACCCCCTGAATTACGCCCAGCACTTTGTACAGCGGGAAAGTAGGCTCATAGAAACCGATGGCTTCGCCGGGCTGGGCAAAAGTCCGCACGATCATGTTCAGGATGTCATCCGAACCGTTTCCGCAGATGATTTGTTCTGCCGAGAAGCCATGGAGGCGGGCCAGTTTTTCCCGGAGTTCAAGGCTCATCGGGTCGGGGTAGATCCGCAAATCATCGTAATGCAGCCGCTGAAGGACTTCTCTCACCCGCGGAGACGGCGGATAGGGGTTCTCGTTGCTGTTGAGCTTAATGTATTTCTGAGCGGGGTCCGGCTGGATTCCCGGCACATAGCCTTTCATCGCAGCAATGGAAGGTCGAACGTATTCCATGATCGGGTAGCCTCTTTTATATTCGCCAAAGACTTAAAGACAAAAGACCTAATGGGACGCGGATGAACACGGATAAACGCGGATAAAGATCGAGAAAAAAATCTTAACAAACCGCAAAATTTTTCATATCAACACCCGTCATCCCAGAAATCCCCCCTCGCCCCCCTTTGATAAAGGGGGGTTGGGGGGATTTCAGAGAATCGTTGCCTAAAGAAAATTTTCTTTGCAGAATTTAAAGAATCTGCACGTTAGTAGTAAAAGAGCGCAGAGATATAACCGGCGAAACTGGTTCATTTTTTCAAGTAATCTTCTTTTTTCCCCGTGTCCACGAAAGTCCGGGTCACCTGGGTGGTCGTGTACACCCACATAATCTTCATGGGTTTGTCGCCGGTGTTGATGAACCGATGGGGCACGCCCGGGAATATGAATGTCGTATCCGGAGCGGTTACTTGATGGGAGATTCCATCAATGACCGCCGTGGCTTTTCCTTCGATGACCGTGACCTGCTCTTCGCAGTTGTGAATATGCATGGCCAGGAAGGCCCCCGGCTGGAATTCGGTGATTCCGGTGGTCAGATGTTCCGAACCGATTTCGCCGGTTACCAGCGGCCAGCCCCTCAAACCGGGACCGCGGTCCACCGGTTTCATCTCTTTGATCTTGAAGACACGGGATGTTTTTTCCATCTTCTATTCTCCAACGCAGACCGGTCTGCCATAACCGACCTCTGCTCAGTTCTCAAGGTACTCAGCAGACTTGATTTTAATTCAAGATTTCCTCTCCTGGAAAGTATATGGGGACCGGCGGGTCAGGGTCAAGAAGAAATCTTCGTTGGCATTTCGGATTTCCGATTGCGGATTGCGGATTAAAAGAATAGTCCTCTGATTCAATCTTCAGGCTTTTGGCTTTTCGATGATTTCTTTCACCGGCGGAGATTGTCGGGCATGACCCAGGACCACCCGCTGAATACCCGGAGGTTTGAAGGATAAGAGATATCTGGCCAGGCTTTTGCCCTTCTCCAGACATCCGGGGAGATCGACCTTGTTGAGAAAGGGGATTACCCTGGCTTTGGGGGGAGTGTCCCTCAGAATATGCACTAAAAGACGGGCTATGACTTCTTCGGTGATTTCGATTCCCGGATTCACGCCGAGAAGACGGGCGGCCAAATCCGCCCGGAATACATGCTTGTCGTCCAAGGGACAGCCTAAGGCATCCATGCCCACCACCGGAACCAGGAGGCTGGAATTGGCCGGCAGAACGGGTTCGTCCTCCCGGGCGGCCTTGAGGGAGCGGCCCGCAGCCCCGTCCGCTTCGGTAATTAAGAAGGAGACTCCGGGTAAGGATCCGAGTTCTTCAATCCATGCGGGAGGAATTCCCCGCAGTTTTCCGTTGTTCAACTTCTCCCGGGCAACGACCAGATAAGGAACACTTCCCAGCTTTCCGGTAACCCATTCCTTTACCAGGGGAAACTGAGAGGAACAGAATAAGGAAAAAGAAGGAGAGGGCGCGGGCTCCCAGATTTTGGTGGTGGTTGTTACGATGACCCCTTTTCGTTCGATCACCGGGACGACGATGTTCTTCCCGGGAAAGGCTTGGCGGAAATTCAGGATTAACTCATCGATGATTTTTGGATTGATTCCGGGCTGGTCAGCCAGGACCACCAGAAAGGCCTGGGTGTCCGGGTCTGCCGCCAGGATGCCCCTACGGAGAGAAGTGCTCATTCCTTCCCGATAATCGGGGTTTATGACGATCTTGACCCCCGGAGCCTGAATCCTCCCCCGAATCCGCTCGGCTTCGTGTCCCAGGACCAGAACCACTTCGCCCACGGGAGAACCCCGCAGCGCGTCAAGAACATGCTGCAGGATGGTTTTCCCCTGCCAGTCCAGGATCAGCTTGGGTCTCCCCATTCTCCGGGATTCGCCGGCCGCCAGGATGATGGCCGAAATCATACCCCCCTGCCCTTCCCCTTGCGCCTTTCCTGGATCATTTCCGCCACGATGCTCACGGCGATCTCTTCCGGGGTCTTGCCCCCGATGTCCAGGCCGATGGGCGAATGGACGGAATTCAGCTTTTCCGCTGATACGCCCTTCTCCTTCAGGTTGCTGAAAACCGTCTGGACTTTCTTCCGGCTTCCGATCATGCCGACGTAGCGGGCCGCCGTCCCCAAAGCCCACTCCAGAACCTCTTGATCGTAGGCGTGGCCCCGGGTAAGGATGACCAGGTAGCTCTCGCGGTGGGTCTTCAATTTTTTCAGGGCCGAGGGAAATTCCTCGGCAATCACCTCTTCCGCTTCGGGAAACCGTTCCCGGTTGGCAAATTCAGGCCGGTCGTCGATCACCGCCACCCGGAAACCCGCCATTTTCGAAAGCCGGGCCACGGGTAGGGATACATGGCCCCCCCCGAAAAGAAAGACCTTGGGGCCCGAAAGGATGGGTTCGAGGTAGACTTCCAGAGTCCCCCCGCAGATCATCCCCACCTCGGAGGCTTCCGGGCCGGTCAGATCATGGTGAATCGTGCGGGGTTCTCCCGTGGCCAGCGTGTCCAAGGCCTCTTTTATGACCGCCGCCTCCAGACGCCCTCCTCCGATGGTCCCCGAGATCGAGCCGTCTTCATGAACCAGCATTTTCGCCCCCACTTCCCGCGGCGTCGAGCCTTGCGTGCGGACGACCGTTGCCAGGACTCCCCTCTTTCCTTCCTCTTTGATTCTTACAATCTCCTCGTACAGATCTTGCATCGACTCTTTCTCCTAGAGTTGGTCATACCCCATCAGAATCGCTTCCAGGACCCCTCCTCCGATAGCCCGGGCCTTGTCGGAAATGGTAAAACAATGGGCCCGAATCCCCCGGGGATCGATGTCCCCGACTTTCATCCCCTGATGGACTGAAAGGCCGTCCCTAAGGATGCCCCTAAGGACCCCATCGATCCCGGCCTCCACCACGGCCCCTTCCACCCGGGCAACCCCTTCCCCCTTTTTTACCGGGTCTCCGATTTTCTTGCTTCCCAGCAATCTTCCGCTTCCCGGCGCCCGCAAAACTCTTTCCCAGGTATATCCCCCAATCTCCCCGGGAATGCCGCTGTTCGGTTCCGCCTCCCCTTCCTCGATCACCCTCCCCAGGTTGTGCCCGCGGTTGGTTTCCACCACCAGATGAACATCCTTTCCGGCGCAGAACCCGGGGCCCAGGCCGATCACCAGGGGAGCATCCCCCATCCGGGTTCCCACGTTTCTCTTGGCCATAATGGCGTCCACCAGCACCTGCGGCTTCAGCACTTCACGGATTTTACATTCCGGGTCGACCAGGAGGGGGATCATTCCCTCTTCCCAAGCCTCCAGGATTTCCTTTGTATCGGCCACCCGGCGGGCGACGAGTCCTTCTACCTCTTTCCGACCGTCGAAGACCGCCTCGCAAAAGGCCACCTCCCGCCGTACCGCCAGGGGCTCGGGAATTTCGGTGATGCAGACGCGGATGCCGGAGCGAGTCAACCGGTGAACTACCCCAGTAGCCATTTCCCC
>JAPLIW010000514.1 GCA_026388915.1 Deltaproteobacteria bacterium | reverse complement strand
GCAGAAAGAGGCAAGGAATGCCATTGGCTTCCCCTGAAGGAGTTTTCCATGTCCGGATTGGGTCGCGTCAGCACGGGGCTGGATTCCCTGGATGAAATCCTGGACGGCCTGAGGATGGGAGACAATGTGGTCTGGCAGGTGGATGACCTGGAAGACTATCGGTATTTCGTCTCCTCCTGGGCCGAGCGGACTGCCCGGGAGAACCGGAAAATCAACTATCTGCGGTTTGCCAGTCACCCCCCCCTCCTGGAAAATCAACCCCAGGTGGTCGGTTACCCCTACGCCGAGGTTCTGAAGGTTTGCGAGGTGGAGGGAAAGGGGCTTTCCCTTCTGGCGGATATCGTCTCCCGGAAGGTGGTTTGCTTCCACTGAAGGGATAGCCGGGGCGGCGGTCCGCCCCGGCGGCAGGGCGGCCGCTTTCAGACGACCCCACAGGCCAGCATGGCCCGGGCGACTTTCATGAATCCCGCGATGTTCGCGCCCATCACATAGTCGGCCTTGTGGCCGTAGGTCTGGGAAGCGTCCAGGCACACTTGGTGGATGTTTTTCATGATCTGGCGGAGCCGCTGGTCCACCTCTTCCCGCGGCCAGGACAGCTTGATGCTGTTCTGGGTCATCTCCAGGCCGGAGGTGGCCACTCCCCCGGCGTTGGCCGCTTTACCGGGAGCGAAGAGAACGCCGCGGTCCTGGAAGATCTGAACCGCTTCCGGGGTGGAGGGCATATTAGCTCCCTCGGCCACGCAGAAGCAGCCGTTTTTCACCAGCGCCTCGGCATTCGGGCCGTCGATCTCGTTCTGGGTGGCGCAGGGCAGGGCGATGTCCACCCGGATCCCCTGCTCCCGGATTACATCCCACACGCTTTTGCCGATATAGCAGAGGACGGGGTACTGATCGGCATATTCTTTGATTCTTCCCCGGCGCACATTCTTGAGCTCCATCACAAACTCGCACTTGTCATCGCAGATCCCCTTCTCGTCCACGATGGTGCCGCTGGAATCGCACAGGGTGATCACCCTTCCGCCCAGCTGGTTGACTTTTTCCATGGCGTACTGGGCCACGTTTCCCGCCCCGCTGATGGCCACCACTTTCCCCGAAAAATCCAGCCCCCGGGTGGCCAGCATCTCGGCCACGAAATAGACCAGCCCGTAGCCCGTGGCCTCGGGCCGGATGAGACTTCCCCCGTAATCCAGCCCCTTCCCCGTGAGGGCGCCGTCATGCTGATTCACGATTTTCTTGTAGTACCCGTAGATATAGCCGATTTCCCTCCCCCCCACGCCGATATCGCCCGCGGGAACGTCCGTGTCGGGGCCGATGTGCCTGAACAGTTCCCGGGTGAAGGCCTGACAGAACCTCATCACCTCCTCGTCCGATTTGCCCTTGGGGTCGAAATCAGCCCCTCCCTTGGCCCCGCCCATGGGCAGGGTGGTCAGGGAATTCTTGAAGGTCTGCTCGAACCCCAAAAACTTCATGATGCTCAAGGTGACGGAAGGGTGGAAACGAAGCCCCCCTTTGTAGGGGCCGATGGCGTTATTGAACTGCACTCGAAATCCTCGGTTGACCTGCACCTCCCCCCGGTCGTCCACCCAGGGTACGCGAAAGAGAATCGCCCGGTCCGGCTCGACGATTCTTTCGTAGATCTTGGCCCGAACAAATTCCGGGTGTTTCTCCGCCGTGGGCTCGAGGGTCTCCAGCACCTCCTTGACCGCCTGGTGGAATTCAGGCTGATCGGCATCCTGCCGCTGCGTTTTGGTAATGACCTCTTGGATTATGGACACGTGTTCGCCCTCCTTAATTATTTTTGGATCATCTCCAAATTAGTTGACCGAATATTTTATGAAAACCTACCAAGGGCCCGGAAGGAAAGTCAGATTGCGCCGCAAGCATCGGCGGGATATGGATTCCCATAGCCTCCCTGCTTGCCTTCCGCAAAGCGCAGCGGGGGCGGGGAAAGAAAACTTCGATGAGGGGACAGGACACCCCCGCCACAGCTAAGAAGCAATAGCTGCCTCATGATTGCAAGCAATATGACTTTCCTTCCGGGCCCCTGGAATCACCTGGCATTTCGAATATACCAGTTCTTTGGCTCTCAACGAATTTGGAGATAATCCTTATTTTATGAATGCTATCTGCTCCGCTTCAATATCTGAAAGCAATCCTTTCCAGATCCCTCATCTTCAGCGAAAAATAAAAAAGGGCCTCCCTCTCATCATAAGGGACGCCCTTGTCTGGTTCCGCCGCGCACCTTTGAGCGGCGATCCGTTAAGCAAATTGGGTTATATTTAGACATATTGCCTAATTCATTGTCAAGGTTTTTTTTAGAGGTTCTTACGGATCCTATTATTAGAAAAAAATCTAAATAATTTCTATTGAATAGAATGAAATGGATGAAATTTTACTTTAGCTAAGTTTGGGGGGAAGGGACGGCGGAAAGGATCTAAACCTGGTGGGCCAGGATGACCGCTTCGGCGATCTCGCGCATGGATTTGCGAAGATCCATGGATTTTTTCTGCAGGCGGCGGAAGGCTTCTTCCTCGGTGAGGCGGTGCTCCTTCATTAAAATCCCCTTGGCCCTCTCCACGAGCTTGCGGGAGATCAGCTCATCCTCGATCATCTTGGCCTTCATGATCAGGCCGGCGTTCTCGATGGCCACCGCCGCCTGGTTGGCCACCGTAGTGAAGACGTCCACCTCACTCTTGTCAAACCGGTGGGGGTAGGAAGTGTAGCAGTTGATGACCCCGATGACCTTGTCCTTCACGCACATGGGCACGCTGAGCATGGAAACCAACCCTTCCTTCTGGGCCAGTTCCTTTTCTTTATATCTCTGCTCCTTCAGGACGTTGTAGATCATCAGCGGCTTGTTCTCCTGAAAAACATACCCCACCACGCCCTCTCCCAGCTTCAGGCTTCTTTCTTTCAGGTATTCTTCGCTCATGGCCTGGGTAGCCCGGATCTTAAGGGTATTGTCCCTTTCATCCATGAGCCAGAGGGAACAGACCTTGGACTTCATCACTTCCGCGGTGACCACCACGATGAGGCGGAGGATATCCTCCAGGTAAAGATCGGAAGAGATGGCCTTGCTGATCTTGGA
>JAPLIW010000575.1 GCA_026388915.1 Deltaproteobacteria bacterium | reverse complement strand
GAGCAGATGGCGCTCCTGGTGCAGCGGGTTTCCGGCTCCTACCGGAAACATTATTTCTTTCCTGAACTGGCCGGCGTCGGTTTGTCTTACAACACCTTCGTCTGGCGAAAAGGGATGGATCCCAAGGCGGGGATGTTGCGGCTGGTCTTCGGACTGGGAACGAGGGCTGTAAACCGGGTGGATAATGATTATCCCCGCATTGTTGCCTTAGATGCCCCATTGGTTAAGCCCTATGCAAAGCCGGAAGATGCCGGGCGTTTTTCCCAGCATGGCGTTGACGTCTTAAATTTGGAGGGAAATCGTTTTCAATCTTTGTCCGTGGCAGAGACGCTGCGGGATGATTTGGAAGCGCGCATCGATCTTATCGGTACGCGCGATATTGAAGCAACGGATAGAATGAGGGCTTCAGGCAAACACGAAACCGTATGGATCCTGACTTTTGATAAGCTGCTTTCTGCGACGGATTTTCCGGACATCATGGCAAAGATGCTCAAACGGTTGGAATCCGTCTATGATTATCCGGTGGATATTGAATTTACGGCAAACTTTAATGCCGACGGAAAACTGCAGATCAATCTCCTCCAATGCCGGCCGTTTCAAACAAAAGGTCACTATAACCGTGTGAAGATTCCGAAAAAAATTGAGAAAAACAAGATATTGCTGCGGCAGGAAGGCAACTTCATGGGAGGCAGCATTTACGAGCGAATTTCACGCATTATTTATATTGACCCTTCGGGGTACGCCAAGCTGCCGGTTCAGGAAAAATTCAACATTGCCCGATTGGTGCGGAAACTCAATAAGGCGATCAATAATCGCGAGGAAATGCCGACGATACTTTTCGGACCCGGCCGCTGGGGCACGACAACGCCTGCCATGGGCGTGCCGGTGACCTTTGCCGAGATCAACAATATCGCGGTGATTGCGGAAATAGCCTATAAAGAAGGAAGCCTAATCCCGGATCTGTCTTTCGGCACCCATTTCTTTCAGGATATGGTGGAGATGGATATTTTCTATGTGGCCATTTATCCGGACAATAAAAATGTCATTTTTAACACGGCCTGGATGCAAAAGACGCCCAATTTACTGCCGGAGGTTGCGCCGGAGGACGGCAAATATGCCAACGTGGTGGGCGTTTATGATGTGAGAGCAAAAGACTTGAGATTGCTCTCCGATATTGTCGCGCAGGAGATGGTCTGTTTTTTCCAGTAGCTTTTGAGAAGCTTTGTGGCAGCATACGGCAAGCGTCTCCTTCAATCGATTTTTCGCATTAAGGAGACGGCTCCTATCATCTTACGCCGATTAGTTAATTGAAAATGGAACGGGGAGGGCCAATAATGGCCCTGCCTTTTTCTTCCGATGACTTTCTAAATTGCATGAAACTGCTGATTCAACCTGCCCTGGGAAGAAATCCGCCGGGGTCCCTTCGTTAAACTGATTCCTTACTCCCATCGCCCTTACGGAAAATTGTACGCCTATTGAGATAGAGACCGACCGCCGACGAACGACGGCCGACCGCTCCGCTCGAGGAGCGTTCCGCCTGCGGCTTCACTTGAGGAGCGCTTCGCTTCGCTGCGCTTGAGGACCGGCCTTCGGCCTCGAGGAGCGGCCCTTCGGGCCTCAAGGTTGGAGGCAAAGACAAAAACCGGCCTCCCTTGCCTTTGACCTCAAACAAAGCGCTCCTCAAGTCCGCCGCAGGCGGACACTTTTCCGGCATGATTTTTTGCTCTCCGCTCCTTGCTCCCGGCTCCCTGCTCCCTGCTGTCTCTGGTTTGACACCCTCCCCCCGTTCGTCTATAGTAAAAAAAAATGGAACCGGGATAGAGGGGACGGATGAAATTGAGCGAGAGATTGTGCCGGTGGATTCGAAAACGAGTTAAAGAAACCGGCGCCGCGGGGATCCTGGTGGGATTGAGCGGGGGGATCGATTCGGCCGTGGCCGCAGTTCTGGCCCAGAAATCGGTGGGGGACAAGGTCCTGACCCTCCTTCTGCCCTGCCACAGCCTTTCCCAGGATGAAAGGGACGCTCTGCGGGTGGCCGACCGGTTTCAGTTGCGACGGGAACGGGTGGACCTGGCTCCCGTGTATGACGCCTTCCTGAAGCGACTCCCTCCCGCCGGTCGAATGTGCCAGGCCAATCTCAAACCCCGCCTGAGAATGGCCGCTCTCTATTATTATGCCAACCGGTTAAACTACCTGGTGATGGGGACCGGAAACAAGTCGGAACGAATCATGGGGTACTTTACCAAATACGGGGATGGGGGGGTTGACCTGAATCCTCTAGGGGACTTGACCAAGACTCAGGTCCGCAGGCTGGCCAGGGAACTGGGGATCCCTAGCCGGATCATGGACCGGCCCCCGAGCGCCGGCCTGTGGGAAGGGCAGACCGATGAACAAGATATGAACATCCGCTATCAGGACCTGGACCGGATCATCGAGGGCCTGGAAAGGGGGAAGGAGCCGAGGGCCTCCAGAGACAAGGTGGGCTATGTCAAAGGGATGATGGCCCGGTCCCGGCATAAACGTCTTTCCCCTCCCGTTTTCCGTTTAAAGCCTGAATGATTTCATCTTTTAAGAGGAGAGGGCGGAAAGCCGATAAAAGGATAGAGGGAACAGGGCCTTAGAGATTGTTTTCCCCCTGCCGGAATGGTATGATTTACCCGGTAAGAACGGAAGCAGCCGCCTGTTCTTTCAACCGGAAGTCATGGGGCAAGAGAACCCATCCCGCGCGGAGCGGGGCTCTCCAGGCTTCGACGGAGGCCGGGGGATCCGGAATCATCGAGAGGGCATGAGTGACCTCAAGGAAATCCTCAAAAAGAATCCTTAAACCTGATATCCTTACAAGGGATTTTGATAAGGACATCGCGGAGGCCAAGGCTTTCCAGGACATCGAGCGCCTGGAGAAGAAGGACTTCCAGCTCTGGCTTCTGGCGGTCTTCATGATCCTGGTGCTGACCCTCTTCATCCTCGTCAGGGATTATGATACCCTGTCCCTTTCTCCCCGGGAAATCGGGGAAATGCTGAATTCCTTCCATTTCTCCGCGCTGGTTTTTCCCGCCACTATCCTCCTGGTCCTTTTCTGCGCCTATGTGATCTATCAAAATCGGGAATTCAGGAAAAAGCGCCGGGACGTTTTCATCCACAAGATCAGGCTGGAACGTTCGGTGGGGAGCATGGATGAGGTGGTGGCCCTGACGCAGATCGGTTCGGCGATCCTTCATCATAAAGATTTCATGTCCGTCCTGGAGATGATCGGGCGGGAGTCCCTGAACTGCCTGAAGGCCCATCGTTCCACAGTCTTTCTCTTGGAGGAAAAGAGCGGAATTCTCAGGACCCAGTTCACCTTCACCTCCGACCCGCAGCACGAGCAGGTGGGGTTGTTTGAAGAGAAGGAGATGGCCCGGAAAACGCTCCGCTCGAGAAAACCTTTTCTCCTGCAGGAGCCGGCGGATTTTTCCGATTTCCTGAAGTACGAAGAAAGGGACCGGAAGATCACTTCCCTCATGAGCATTCCCCTGTTCTTGGGGGAGAAGTCCCTCGGTGCTCTCTCGGCGGTCATCATCGACGACCCGCGGAAGTTCACCACCAGAGACCTCCAGTACCTCCTGGTCCTGGCCCACCAGGCGGCCATCGCCACGGAGCATACCTCCCTGGTGGAGGAGGTGCGCAAGGGGGGCGGCTTTCGCAAAAGCTACGAGCAGCACCTGGATCACATTCTGAACCAGCTGCAGAATCTTTCCGATGTGGAGCGAAAGCGTATCGAGGACCATATCGGAAGACTCCTTCCCACCGCCACGGCCGAGGCCAATCCTCCCCTCTCCGAACAGACGGAAGAACTGGTGAAGGGGACGCTTCCGGTGATGGAAGCGGAGGGGATCAAGGCGGATGACCGGGTCACCAAGATGCTCAAAGTGGACATGGATGGGGAGCCTCTGACCATTTTCCAGGACCTGGGGGATGGGGGCGTTTTCATTCGCACCCCCAACCCTCTGGACCTGGGAGAGGAGTTCGTGCTGAAGCTTCACCTGGCCGAGGGGGAAGCGCCCATCGAGGTGGCCTGCAAAGTGATCTGGACCAACAAGTACGGAAAGGAGAGCCGGCACCTGCGCCGGGGGATGGGGGTCAAATTCCTGAATCTCTCCCCGGAAATTCAGAGCCGGGTGGAATCCTACATCCAAACCCACAAGAACAAACAGTTCTCGTTTGCCGAAGACCAGCATCATTTGTCCTTACTAGACTGAAAAAAAGGTTCATCTCCAAATTCGTTGAGAGCCAAAGGGCTGATATATTCGAAATGT
>JAPLIW010000951.1 GCA_026388915.1 Deltaproteobacteria bacterium | reverse complement strand
TACGGCCGCCGGGGAGAGGGCACCCCCTCCGTTTATGATGCCCTTGACCCCGCCGTCATCCGGGAGATCAACCGGCAGTTGGCCGCCCGATCGGGCCCGGCCACCACGGCGGGTTCCTATCTGGACCTCATCTATGCGAAGACTTCCGGTTTTCTTGAAGAAAACGCGCGCGGGGTCCGTCCCTGGATGGCGTTTTTTACCACCTGGTCCGCCTTTTTGAACTGGAAATATTCGATGGACGTAGAAGCCTTCCGCATTGCCCGGAAGCTTGGGAAAAAGATCGAATACCTGGAGACCATCGAGGATCAACTCGAAGCCCTGGATGGAATCCCTTTTGACAGAATTATGAACTATTTCAATCAATTTCAAGATTGGAGCGTCCACAGGGAATTGTTCACCAAGATTTTCCTCGAAGGGAATCTGCCGAACTACCTGTCCATTACCGGAGAATTCCCGACCCGTTGCGAATCCATCATCGGGATGCGCGATCCCATCTTCTTCAAGGGAATCAGGGCCTCTTTAGAAAAAGGCCAAACCACCGCCTTCGTCGGGATCGGTCATATCCCCGGGGTCCGGAAAATGTTTCTCGACGAAGGATATCGGGTCACTCAGGAATAGCCATGATCACTGCCGCACAGGAAGACCATATCGAACGTCACGCGTACCTGCCGGAACACGTTCCTGAGTACGTGACCGCCATTTCCCGGACGGAGGCGTTTCTCTTTGGAGACTTTCTTGCTTATGCGAAGAGAGGTCATTTGATTCTCGTCGGATATCCGTTAGAGGGGCCCTTTGAGGAGAAACGAATGGAAAGGGCGCTTGAAGAGGCGGTCAAGCACCTCAGCCCGGAAAGTGTCTCCCTGATGGCCCCTTCCATTCCCGCATCCCTCGGAAACGAAGACCATCCTCCCTCCGACCATTACTATCGCCTGGACCTTTCAACCGTTAATATTTCTCAAAAATTGAGAAATATGGTAAAGCGGGCGGGCCGGGAACTCTCCGTGGGGGGAAACACCCAGTTTGATGAGGACCATAAGGAGATGGTTGAGGCATTCCTGAAGACCCATTCCGTGGATGAAGCAACCCGCTTCATCCTTCGGAGAATCGATCAATATCTCTCCTCCTCAAGGACTGCGTCGATCTTCGATGCGAGAACCGGCGGGGGTAAGCTTGTTGCCTTCACCATTGCCGAGTTCAAACCGAGGGACTATGCGATGTATATGTTCAATTTCAGCTCGGACGCCCGATACGTTCCCGGGGCGTCGGATATGCTGCTTGCACGAGTGATAGAACAGGCAAAAATGGCGGGGAAAAAATATATCAACCTGGGTCTGGGGATCAACCCCGGTATCTCGTTCTTTAAAGAGAAGTGGGGGGGCGTCGCCTTTCTCCCCCATGCCTTCTGCCTCTACCATCCATCACGAAAGGGGCTTCTGGAGATGATTCTCCAGTGGTTGTAAAGCGATGATTGAAAAGATTTTTGGCAAGTTTCAGCGAAGAATAAAAAGGCGACCCTTTTCAACGTGGCAGATCGAATTGACGACTCGCTGTCCCCTCCTGTGCAAAATGTGCATCCGCTCAGAGAGCGATGAATGGCAATACCAGGATATGCCTCTTGAGGATTTCAAAAAAATCCTTCCTTACCTGAAGGATGTTGAAAACGTTGTTCTCGAGGGTTGGGGTGAATCCCTGCTTCATAAGGATCTTGCCGAATGCATCAGGCTGGTTAAGAAGGAGGGGGCCCAGGTAGGGTTCGTCACCAGCGGGATGGGATTGACAGAGAATCGGGTCTCTGAACTCATCGAAGCGGGGCTTGATTTTGTCGGTTTCTCGATCGCAGGGACAACCCTGGAAACACACGATGCCATCCGGGTCAACTCCCATCTGCCCGATGTGCTTAACGCCATTCGTCTGTTTCAGGAAGCGAAAAAACGCCGGGCGCTCCCGAGACCGAAAATACACCTCATTTTTCTCATGGTCAAAGACAACATCCATGAGGTTCCCTCGGTTCCCTCTTTTACCAAAGAAGCAGGGCTTGAAGAGGTCATTCTCACGAACATCTGTCATACGATTAATACCTGGCAGGAAACACAGCGGGTATTTATATGGGGAAACGCGGTGAACCCATACGAAGAGATTCTTAACCAGGCGGTAATCAATGCACGAAAGTTGCGTATTCGCCTCAAGAAACCATCCCTGTCCGTCAGCGATGTGCCAGTGTGTGCCGAGAACCCGTTCGGCAGCCTTTACATCTCCGCAGAAGGGGAGGTATCGCCCTGCGTCTATCTCTACCCTCCTCTGCCATCACCGTTTAAACGAATCTGCTGTGAGAAGGAATGCCTGACTGAGAAGGTAACTTTCGGCAACGTTTTCAGAGATTCTTTCTCCGCGATCTGGAATTCCAGCAATTACGATGCCTTTAGAAACCGTTTTCATGAGAGGGAAAAAGCATATCGGGATTTATGCTTTTCGCTCTGGGATGGTCCACGGTTGAAAAACGCTCAGGAGTATATCCTTCCGGAACCGCCGGAGCCGTGTAAAACCTGCCATAAAATCATTGGTGTCTGACAGGGTTCTCCGCATCCTATCCTTATCTCCTTTCCCGCTTTCCATCCTTTTCCGGAGAACCCGGGCGATGGCGTTTACCGGCTGGCCTGGCAGACGGTCACGCTCAGGAATCAGTGGTTCTCGAAGCCGATGAATGAGGCATGGTAGAGTTAGATGAACAGCGGATTTACGATATGTTACTTCTGTGTCTCGTGCGACGCCACGATGAACTTCT
>JAPLIW010000140.1 GCA_026388915.1 Deltaproteobacteria bacterium | reverse complement strand
TCACCATCAGCGGGCAGGGGCATAAGAGGGCGGCGGAACTCCTGGAGATCTGCCGCTACACCGGGCCCGCGCCTGTGCCCCTGGACGATTACCGGAAGATGATCTTGTCCCAGACGATCAAAAACATCGATGTTCACCACGATAATCTGAAAAAAGCCTTTTCCAACCTGGTGGTCAGCGAGCCGATGCTGAACCGCCTGGGGCCGGCGGTCATGTCGGGGAAATCCATCTTCATGTACGGCCCGCCGGGAAACGGCAAGTCCTCCATTGCCGAGGCGATCGCCAACGCCCTGGACGAGACCGTTTACATTCCCCATTCGATCCTGGTGGGGGGAGAAATCATCAGCGTGTTTGATCCGGTCAGCCATATTCCTGACCAGCCGGAGATCAAAGAGGAGCTCATCGACCGGCGATGGATGTTCGTAAAACGGCCGGTGGTCATGGTCGGCGGGGAACTGACCCTGAGGACCCTGGACCTGGAGTTCAATCCCATCTCCAAGTTCTACCTGGCCCCGCTCCAGCTGAAGGCGAACAATGGAATCTTCATCATCGACGACTTCGGAAGGCAGCAGATTGAACCCAAATCGCTCCTGAACCGCTGGATCGTTCCCCTGGAAAGAAGGGTGGACTTCCTGACCCTCCACACCGGGATGAAATTCGAGGTCCCCTTCGACGAACTGGTCATCTTCTGCACCAATATCGAGCCCAAGCAGCTGGTGGATGACGCCTTCCTCCGCAGGATCCGTTACAAGATATTAATCGACCACCCCACAGAGGTTGAATTCGAGGAGATTTTCGCCACCCTCTGCGAAAAAAAGGGGATTCCCTTTGACAAGGAAGTCTTCGGGTTTCTCAAGGAAAATTTCTATCGGAAACTCGGACTCAAGTTCAATGCCTGCGAACCGCGGGACCTCCTGGACTACCTTGTCGACAGCTCCCGGTACCATGGACATCCCCCGCAGCTGACCCAGGAAGGAATTCGCAAGGCGTGGGAAAACTACTTTGTCGAGAAATGAAGTTACCCATTCCTGTTGACATTACCAGGTGGCTTTCGGTATCGTCGGCTCAATAGGGTGATTTTCTTGTAATCCGAAAGGAGGGCAGACATGATCCTGCTCAACCCCAAGAAGCATAACCGGTACTACCCGGACAAGAAGTCGCGCGACATCATGCTCAAGACTATCGATTTCTTCGAGACCAAGGGCAAGGGGAAACTCAAAGCCGATGATCAAGAAAGGGTGTGGTACGCGGATTTCCTGGACTTCGTGAAGAGGGAGAAGATCTTTGCCGCCCTCCTCACCCCATCGACTTACGGTTTGGAGGACCCGGACTACCGCTGGGACACCTGGCGTAACTGCGAGTTCAACGAGATCCTGGCCTTTTACGCCCTCCATTACTGGTACACCTGGCAGGTCTCCATCCTGGGCCTCGGCCCGATCTGGATGAGCAACAATGAAGAAGCGAAGAAAAAGACCGCCCGTCTCCTGAGGGAGGGGGGCATCTTTGCCTTCGGGCTTTCCGAAAAGGAACACGGCGCCGATATTTACTCCACCGAAATGAAGCTAATGCCCCAGGGAGACGGAACTTATCGGGCCAACGGCCGGAAGTACTACATCGGCAACGCCAACAAGGCGGCCCTGGTGTCCACTTTGGGGAAGATGGCCGATTCCGGAGACTTTGTCTTCTTCGTGGTGGGGACAACTCACGGGAAATACGAATGCGTGAAGAACATCGTCAATGTGCAGTCCTATGTGGCTGAGTATGCCCTCCACGACTACCCCATTTACGAAAGCGACATCCTTTCCAGGGGGCAGGACGCGTGGGACGCGGCGCTCAACACGGTGAACGTGGGGAAATACAATCTGGGCTGGGCCTCCATCGGGATCTGCACCCACGCCTTCTATGAAGCGATCAACCCTGCCTCCAATCGCGTGCTCTACGGGAAGCACGTCACCGATTTCCCCCACATCAAGCAGCTCTTCACCGACGCCTACTGCCGGTTGGTGGCCATGAAGGCCTTCGCCCTGCGCGCCTCCGACTACATGCGCACCGCATCTGCGCAGGACCGGCGCTACCTTCTCTACAACCCCATGGTGAAGATGAAGGTCACCACCCAGGGGGAGGAGGTGATCAACCTCCTCTGGGACGTCATCGCGGCGAAGGGGTTCGAGAAGGACACCTACTTCGAGATCGCCACCCGTGACATTCGGGCGCTGCCCAAGCTGGAAGGGACCGTTCACGTCAACATGGCGCTCATCATCAAGTTCATGCGCAATTACTTCTTCGCTCCCGGTCAGTTCCCCGAGATTCCCCGAGTGGCGGAGCGGAAAAACGATGATGTCCTCTTCAACCAGGGGCCCACGAAAGGGCTGGGCAAGATCCAGTTCCACGACTACAACCTTGCCTACCGGAGCGTGGACCTGCCCAATGTCAACCTCTTCAAAAAGCAGATCGAGGTTTTGAAGAATTTCCTTGTCGCTTCGGCGGGCGACGCGGCGGCCGCCGGGGAGCAGGCCAAGGATATCGACTTCCTCCTGACTCTGGGAGAACTCTTCACCCTCGTCGCCTACGGGCAGCTGCTCATTGAATTCCGGAACCTGAACCGGGAGGAGATCTCCGACGACCTCCTGGACCAGATCTTCGACGCCCTGGTGCGGGACTTCTCCAAGTACGCCCTGCAGCTTTATTCGAAGACGAGCAGCACGCCGAAGCAGATGGACATCTGCATGAAAATGATCATGAGACCGGTGCCCGACACGGCCCGCTTCGAGCGGATCTGGAAAGATCAAGTGTTCGCCCTGGCGGGAGCTTATCGAATGAATGATTAAAAAAAATCAGGAGACACAGATAAACTTAGCGCGGCAGAGCCGCAACCAAAGAATTTTATTGGGACACGGATGAACACGGATACACACGGATCATTCCTGAAGAAAAAAACAGAAACGGAAAGACAGTCCTATACCCAGCAAAACCCCGGTCCATAAGGCTGATTCTTACAGCCAGGCAATCCCAGAAATCCCCCCTTCGCCCCCCTTTTCTAAAGGGGGGGTGGGGGGGATTTCAGAGACGCGTTTCCCACCCAAATATGGTTAACAAAATTTAGAGAGTTTGAACGTAAGTAGGACAGATTTTCTATTCGCAAAAGAATTAAAGACAAAAGACTTAATGGGACACGAATAAACACGGATGAAGCAATAATAAAAAGAATAACGATAACCCGCTAAGGGATTTCGAGGAGAAGAATAAAGTGGAAATCGCCGAAAGAGTGAAGAAGATACAAGGGTCGGAACGTTCTCAGCGGAAAATTGCAATCCCCAAGGGGGCCATCCGCATGGATCTGGGGGACCCGGATTTTCCCACACCCCCGCATATCCAGGAGGCGGCCCTGAAAGCCATGAGGGACAATTTCACCCATTACGGGAACGCCTTTGGGGAAGAGGACCTGAGGGAAGCGATCTGCGCCGGCCTGGCAAGGGATTGTGGCGTCAAGAAGATCCCCGAGAACGTCCTGGTGACCGTGGGCGGGATCGAGGCGATCAACGTCATCTGCGCCACCTATCTCAACCCGGGGGACGAGGCGCTGGTCTTCGACCCGGGCTATTCTGCCTACGCGGTGTCCGTCACCCTGTTCGGTGGCCGGCCGGTTGCTGTTCCCCTGAAGGAAGATTTTCACATCGATTTTGACCTTTTGCGGCCAAAGATCGCGGAGCGGACCAAGATCATTTTCATGGCCAACCCCAGCAATCCCACCGCCGCCCTCCTGCGGGAAGATGAAATTCGGGGGCTGGCCCGGGTGGCGCTGGAACACAATCTCTTGATCGTCGTGGACGAGGTGTACCACAAACTGTTATACGACGGGGCCCGGCATTTTTCCGTCTGCCAGGTGGAAGAAGCGAAAGACCGGTCCATCCTCCTGAACAGCTTCTCCAAGACCTACGCCATGACCGGCTGGAGAGTAGGGTATGTGGTTGCGGGGGTTGAAGCCATCAAAAGCCTGGTCCATTTTCACCGGGCCATGGTGACCTGCGTCAGCGTCCCCTTGCAGAAAGCCTGCCTGGCCGCGCTTCAGGGGCCGCAGGACTGCGTGGCCCAGATGGTTTCCCAGTTCGACCGGAGGAGAAAGATAGTCGATCAGGCGCTGAGAAAGATCGACGGGATCATCCCCCGCCCCTGCGAGGGGGCCTTTTACTTCTTCCCCCGGTATACCCATTCCATGAACAGCAAGGATCTCACCCATTACCTGGCGGAACGTGGCCTGTTGGTGCGGAGCGGGACGGAGTTCGGCGAGAAAGGACAGAACCACATCCGCCTGTCCTTCGCCACATCGGTGGAGGAGATCGAAGAAGGGATGAAGAGATTGGAAAAGGCCCTGGAGGATTTGAAGTAGCGTGAAGGGGGCAGGTCCGTTCATTCCCATAGAATATTTCAAGGTCAACTCGCCTGCTGTATCGGGATGAGCGGATATCCCGCCTTTTCTCTCAAATCAACCTATTTTCTGGATTATAACTCTGCGGGCTCGGCGAGGGATATCAGTTGTTTTTCATTAGGTGCCG
Source organism: Deltaproteobacteria bacterium (assembly GCA_026388915.1). GTDB lineage: Bacteria > Desulfobacterota > SM23-61 > SM23-61 > SM23-61 > SM23-61. The sequence goes on along the minus strand of JAPLIW010000140.1, from coordinate 1,447 downwards.
GACGGCTTTCTCCAGGCCGTCCAGGGTGAGCTCGAACATGGGGAAGATCATGCGGATGGTCTGGAGGGTGCGGACGTAGTGCCACTCCATCTCCACCCGGGGGTTGAACCAGGCGGTGTGGCGGAAATTCTTGGCCAGGAAGCGGAGGCGGTCGATGGAGGAGATCAGGTTCCGCTCTTCGATGTGAATGGAGCCGTCCGTGGCCATGAGCTCGTAGGGGGCCATGCTGGCGTCCCCGACGATGACCAACCGGGTATCGGGATCCAGACGGGCGAACTCTTCCACCTTCTTCGGCTTGCGCCGGCGCGGAGGGTCGGCCCAGACATAATCATAGATCGTGTTGTGGAAGTAATAGGTCTTGAGGTCTTTGAACTGGTTCCGGGAGTAATCGAACAAAACCTGGACCACGTCCACAAAGGGGTCCATGGACCAGCCGCCGTTGTCGATCATTAAAACGACTTTGAGGCGGTCCCGGAGGCTGCGGTCGAAGACGATTTCGATCTCCCCGGCGTTGCGTATGGTCTCGTAGATGGTTTCATCGATGTTGACCCGGTCCTTGGGGCCGAAGGGGACCATGTGGCGCAGCCGTTTCAGCGCTTCCCCGATCTGCGATTGAGTCAGGAGACCCTGCATAGAATAGTCGCGGTAGCGCCGGTCCATGGCCACCTTGACCGCGCTCTTGTTCATCGACGCTCCGCCCACACGCATTCCGCCGGGGTGGTGTCCGGAGTGGCCGACGGGAGACGTGCCGCGGGTTCCGATCCACTTGTTGCCGCCATGGTGGGCTTCGGTCTGGTCCTTCAGCCGTTTCAGGAAATATTCGATGAGCTCCTGGGGGCTCAGTTTCAGCAGTTCCTCCGGGTCCACACCCAGGGCCTGAGCGACTTCTTCGGGGTTCCGCAGCCATTGCTCCAGGAGCATCCTGGCCGCCTCGTCCAGGTCGATCCCTTCCGGGTCGGGAAGGTCCATCCCTTTGAAGTAATGCGCGAAGACCTGGTCGTAGAGGTCGAAATACCGTTCGCTTTTGACCAGAATGGCCCGGGCGGAGATGTAAAAATCCTCCAGGGAGGTGATCAGCCCCAGACGCATGGCTTTCTGGAGACGGAGGAAGGAAGTAGGCGTGGCGGGAATGCCCACTTCGCGGAGTTTATAGAAGAAGTTGACAAACAAAGGAAAACCTCATTAAATCCGAAATCCGAAGCAAATTCAAATGACCAAAATTCAAAACAAGAAACTTCATATTGTGCCTCGTTTTGAAATTTCGAATTTTAGGTTTGTTTCGGATCTCGATATTCGTGCTTCGAATTTTCAGGGACTGGCCCCCAAAAATGAAGACGACTTCGCCCCATCCCGTGAAGACCTCGCCTAACCCCTAGTTCCTGGCCCCTCTGGACAGATGCTGGGTGGCCACCGTGAAATCCATGCTCTTCTTGTAGAGCACTCCCAG
>JAPLIW010000520.1 GCA_026388915.1 Deltaproteobacteria bacterium | reverse complement strand
TTCTCAAAGCCTGGACTTTCTGCCGAAGGACGCTCATGTCCTGAAGGGCCTCGGCCATCTCCATCTGCCTGCGGATGAAATCCGGAGTCCGCAATGGAGTCAGGGAGCTTTCCAGGTGGGAAAAATCCTCCCCTTCCCTCTCCTCCGGCGAGGCGAAAAGCCTTTCCAGGGCCTCTCGCAGGATGGAAAGGAGGAGGGTTTCGCGGCGGAAGATTTCCTGGGCGGGCCTTCCTTCCAGGAGCTTCCAGGCCTCGCGGGCAACCCCTTCTTCTCCCTCCATCTCCTGAATGAGACGCTCGAAGAGAGACGGGTTTTTCTGGTGGAGAGACCGGGCGGCCCGGGAAAGCTCCCGGATCAGGAGGTCCCCTCTCTCCGTTTTACCCTTTTCCAATAGGGGGAAGAGAGGAATCATCTCCCCCGGAGGGATGTCGTGCCCCTCGATCCAGAGGGAAAGAAGGAGAGCCTTTTTGAAGACCCTGGGGCCGGCTTCCTGGACCAGAGAAAAGAGGTGGGGAAAATCGGCCTGGAAAAATTGGAAGAATGCGTCTTGGCTGGAGGTCTTGCCGCCGGCTTCCCCCTGGCCGACGAAATGAACGAAGGTCGTATCCGAAACCTCCTCTTCCTTAAGCCATTCGCGGAGGATCTTTCGGACCTGACTCAAAGCGTATTTCCGCTGGATCAGCGCGCCATAAAGCTGGTCCAGGTCCCTCTTCACGACCACCACCCTTCCCCGGAAAGCCTCGTTGATCTCCCGCAAGGCCAGGGGGGTCAAGGCTTCTTCCAGGCGGGGGAGGATATCTTCCTGGGCCGGGGTAATGGAAAGGACCCGCCGGATGGCCGCCGCCTTGTCCTGCTCCCCCACGGCTTCCAGCCCGTTGAGGTAGGGGATGAACCTCTCCTGGAAGGGGGCGGAGGCCAGGGCTTCCAGGGTCTCCCGGATACCCAGGTCGATCGATTCCTCCATTTCCCGGAGCGGCGGGAAGGAAATTTCCTCGCCCAGGGAAAACCCGCAGGAGCAGCGGGGGTTGCTCTGCAGCGATTCCGGAGAGGGGCCGTTGCACTCCGCCTGGAGGACGGCGGCCAGCGAACGGTCAACCGAACTCCGGTTATGGGGAACCGAGATCATCTCCAGCTGATCCAGCCGGCCCAGAACCTGGTAGCGTCTCGACTGGCGCACCTTTTCGTAGGGGGCGAACTGCTCTCCCGACTTGGCCCGGCGGTGGGCTTCGCTGTAGGCCTGGATATATTTCTCCCGGAATTCCTGAAACCGCTTCATCAGCTCCCCGGTCTTCTCCCCGTCGATGGAGATCCGGCCCTTTTCGAAGAACCGGAGAATTTCTTCTTTTTCCTTCCGGAGGCCCGCATAATCGGGGCGGTCGGGAATGGAGAGGCGCGGGTCGCCGGCATACTGGTGGACGAAGAGAACTCTTTCCGCATGGTCGAAGAAATTCCTCAATTCTTCGATCCGCCGAAGCTTGTCGGAAAGAAACGGCTCCCGGGAAGCTGCTGAAAGGAACCGCTCCAGCCCCTCCCGGGCCGGGAAGCTGACCTTCACTTCCTCCCACTGGGCGAGAACATCCTCCACGTCCCTTCGAAAGGAATCCCAGGGCAGGTTCTTGAAGGCCTGGAAGGAAGAGGCCCACCCCAGGCGGTTGAGGAGGTTGCGGAGGGATTCGGCTTCGGCCTCCTTCATTCCTTTCACTTCGCCCCAGAGCGCTTCCTGGGAAGGCAGGGTGAAGGTCCCCTTGCGCAATTTTTCCGGGATGAGGGGGTGCTTGGGGATGACCTGCCGGACTTCTTCGGAGAGGATCTCCCCTTTCCCCAGGGTGGTGATGCCCTGAAGGCCGTTGCGGGAGACATCCTCCAGCCCTTTCTTCCTCTGCCCCTGGTAGGGGACGATGTTTCCCGAAAAGATCAGGGCCAGAACCAGGGCTTCGAATGGATACCGCAGAAGGCCGTAGTCCCCCTTGCGAAAGGCCCAGTAGAGGGCTTCCGGCGTCTGGACGCCCTTGTCCAGCAGGGAGAAGAAATGAGAGGCCAGCTCATTGGTCCTCGGGTCCACCTGGAGGGAATAGTGGTTCCCCTTGGCCTTGACCAGCCCCATGGGCTTCAGCAGGCTGTCCAGAATCGTGCGCAGGCCGAATTTGAACCGGTCGTCGATCTCCACGCTTCCCGTGGCAAAAAAATCCTTGATGAGCGTGGGCATCGAAGTCGGGGACATGGCTTCCAGGTAGGGGTGCACCCGGTGGTGTTTGGGAAACCTCCTGGACAAGAGAGGAGGGATAAATTCCCGCAAGAATCTCTCCTGGGTGAGAAATCCGTAAGCCGAAAGCTCCACCTGCCGGTCATCCCAGAGGATGTGGCCATGGAAATAAGAGCGGGTCAGAATCTCCCCCAGCTTCTTCTTCCCCCCCTGCAGCAGGCTCTGGAGGTATTCCACCGCCCCCGGCCCTCCTTCGGAGGAATCTTCCCGGTGCTTCTCCTGCAGGAGGAGGACGGCCAGGAGTTCTTTCATCCCCCCTTCTTCCTCCTCCCCGACGGCGGCGGGGACCCAGAAAAGAAAAGTGCCCGGGCATTTTTCCTTCAGGGCCGGCAGCAGGTTCCGGCGCAGGTGTTCGTACTGCCGCTCCACCCCGTGGGTCGTCCCCACGATGAGGAAGAAATCGTCTTCCACCTGCGTCCATTCCTCCGCCAGGTTTTCCAATTCAGCCAGGGGAATCTCGTCGATCTGGCGGAGGAGAAGAAGTCCGTTCCTCCGGGTGTATTCCCAGAGGGTCGAGACCTTCTGCTGTCCCTGCTCCGCCCAGCCCGCAAAGGGTATGTGGGAAGACTCCGCCAGGGGAAGAAGCCGTTGGAAGAGCCGGCGGTCCCCGGGGAAAATTTCCGAGACCCCCTGCCGGATTTTGCGCCGTAAAATGGCGGAGAGGTCCACCCGCAGGTCGATGGAGATCCGGTCTTCAAGGGGGTCCTTTCCGGGACTCACCACCAGGAAAGAGGTCTCCTTCACCAGCCGGGAAAGGATGTCCCGGAAGTACTGGTAGTTGGTCTGCCCGTCCAGCTCCGTCACCCGAAAGAGGACCATCTCGGCCATGTGCCTCGCCGTGTACTTGGTCTCCACCGGGGAGATGGCGAAGAGGATAAGGAGCTTGACCGCTTCCAGGGCCACTCTCTCCTGGTCCGGGTCCTTGAAGATCTGGGGGATCTCCTCCCGGTAATATTAGAACCCTTTCTCCACGTACGGCTGGGTTTCGGTCATCTCCCGGATGCGGTGGAGGAAATGGTCGAAGATGGCGGAGGGCCACAGGAGTTCCTGGGCCGGCCGGTCGAGGAAGGTCGGGATTCCCCGTTCTACATCCCCCTTCAGCCGGTAATGGATGAAGTCCACGATTCCCCGGTGTTCCGAAAATAGGGGTTTGAGCCGGTCCAGCAGGGTGATGGTGGCGGGATGGACCGGGTAGAGCTTCAGAAACCTCTTTTCATCGACCGGGAAGGAGGGAAAGTAGCTCCTCAGAGTCTGAAAGATCTTCCGGATCTCTTCCTGGGCTCCCTGGCGGTGGCGGATCAGGCGGTGGGAGACCAGTTCTTCGATGTGGGCCCGGCCCAGGGTCAGCCGAATCGGGTAGCGGTCTTTGATTTTGTTGAAGGCATCCTGGCTGATTTCCCCCGTCTCCTCGATCCATTCCTGCAGCGAGGCCACCACCCAGAGGGGGAAAGCGGAGGCCTCCTCCCCTAAGTACTGGAGAAAGCGGATATCCTCCCGGTAGGCATGGGCGTCGGCCTTGGAGCGGAGAAACTCGGAGAGTTCGTCCACCAGGAGGACCAGGCCGGAAAAACCCAGCCTGACCATGGCTTTGCGGATTTCTTCGAAGGTTTCCTTCCGCGACTCCTTCCCCTCGAAGGAACGGCCCATGCGGAGGGAGAGCTCCCGGAAGATCTCCTTCAAAAAAATGTCCTCGAGAAACTCCGTCCCGCGGTGCTGGATGAGGGAGATTTCCACGACGAGAAACTTCTTCGGCTCGATGGTCCGGCGGAAATCTTCCAGGGACGGCTCCTGCTGGACAAGGGAAGCCCAGGACTCGGGCTGGCGGAGGAGCAGGCTGAGCATGCCCAGGAAATGGGATTTCCCCGACCCGAAATTCCCCTTCAAAAAGGCCCCCCGCCCTTCCGCCCCGGCCAGGGAATTCAGGACCATCCCCAGGCTTTTCGATACCTCGGCGGTGACCACGAAGGAGTCGAGGATCATCCGCCGGAGGTCCGCCCTCTCCAGGTCCTTCAGCTGAATGACCGTCTTGATCTCCGGAACCTCGACCAGGTCTCCGATCCGAATCACTTCCCCGCCTCCTTGGACGCAAAATGCTAAAAACTTAATGGGACGCAGATAATGAATAGTCAAAAAAACAAACGACCATGCGACGACAGGACTAACCGAATAGACATTTTGGAGTGCGGCGACGTGTCGCCGCTTTCAGAAGGCGCGACACGTCGCGCCGGCCGGAGTGCGGACCAGCCCCCCGGCCCCGAAAAAACGCCGTCCTGCCGGCGCACTCCCAAGTCACCTCCCGCCGGGGGAGGGGAGGCTTGATGGAGCTGAATAGGATGATATCAGATCGAGGAAAAAACGGCCATACTTCCGGAAGGTGATCTCCCCCACTCCCACCACGCCAAGCATCTCCCGGGGATTGGCGGGACGCCGGGTGGCCATCTCCCGCAAAGTCCGGTCATGGAAGATGGAGTAGGGGGGAAGGCCCTCCTTCCGGGCCAGTTGCATCCTCAATTTTCTTAAATCTTCGAAGAGGGTCTTATCGAATTCCTCTTCCAACGGTTTTTCTTCGGCTTTCCTCTGCGCTGGAGAAGGCGATAGGGGAAGAGTCTCCCGCTTGCGCATGGCTTCCCTTCCCTCGGGAGTCAGGACCAGAACGGGATAACTCTTTTCCCCCAGGACGGTCTGCTCCTGCTTCATCAGGCCGAGGGCCAGTAGCTCCTGGATCCATTTCTCCACCTGCTCCTGGGTATAATCCGCGAGAAGCCCGTAGGTGGAGAGGCGGTGGAGATTGAATTTTTCCATGTTTTTGTCCTGGGAGCCGGTCAGCATCTTCACCGCCATCCCCTGGCCAAAACGGCCCTCCAGGCGGGCCGCGCCGCTTAGGATCTTCACTCCCAGGAGAGGATCTTTCTCCTCCGCCCCCTTCTGCCTTTCCCCCCGGCTTCGGCAGACATCGCACCCGCCGCAATTTTCTTCCCGGTGGTACTCGCCGAAATATTCCAGGAGGAAAGCTCTGCGGCAGCGGTTCAAGGTCCCATAGGCCATGATCCGGTTCAGCTTCTCGAGCTCGTAGGCCTTGCGCAGGGCCAAACGCGGAAAGTCGATCTTCAAATCCTCGGGGTTCAAGCGCTGCAAGAGGTGCAGCCCCCTCCCCCGGAAAGGCGGGATGTACGCCCCTTCGCCCTTCCCTTCCAGGTCGGCCATGATTCTCCGAAAGGTTTCCTTGGTGAGGCCGGCTTTGGCAATCATATCCTCCGGCAGGAACTGGACCCCTTCCTGGAGCTCTTCATCGGTATAATTGTCGCCCAAGGCCTTGAGGAATTGAGCCTTCCCCGAAAGTCTCTTGGGAATCGACTGAAGAATCGAAGCGGGGCTGAGCTTGAGATACAGTTCGGCCCGGTTCTCGTAGCGGTTTAGACGGTGAACGGCCCCCGCCTCCTCCAGGATCCGGAGGCACGAAGACACGGCCATCTCCGGCGCCGCCGGCTGGAGCAGGCTGCCGATTTCCCGGTAGGTCAGCCAGACGGGGTCTTCGGTCCTCTCCAGGAGGATTTGATAAACCCTTAGGACGACATCCCTCGATGGGTAGCTGGCCTCGATGAAAAATTCCTGAAGGGCCCGGTCCGCGGCGGAAAAAAGGAGAAGGCAGTGAGCGGGGTCGCCGTCGCGTCCGGCCCGGCCGCATTCCTGGTAATAGGCCTCCACCGTTCCCGGGAGTTGATGGTGGATGACCACGCGGATGTCCGAGCGGTCGATCCCCATGCCGAAGGCGTTGGTCGCCACGATCAGGTCGGCGCGGGCATCCAGGAAAGCCTCCTGGATGCGGTTCCGGTCTTCCTCTTCCATCCCGGCGTGATAACCGGAGGCGTCGATTCCGGCCCGGCGGAGATGGCCGACGAGCGATTC
>JAPLIW010000235.1 GCA_026388915.1 Deltaproteobacteria bacterium | reverse complement strand
TTCATTCCACATTCCGCAATCCGAATTCCGCATTCGCCTCTCAAAATTTATCTTGCCCTCTCGCCCAAAAGAGCTATAATAGGCCCCAAAAATCCCGGAGGGAGCTCAGTGGCCGATAAAAATTTCTGGTCCATCACGGATTTGGTCCAGGCTCCTCCCTATCCTCCCAAAATCATCTCCCCCATCGACTCGGTTGAAATGGTCCTGATCCCCGCGGGCCAATTCACCATGGGAATCACGGAAAATGAGCTCAGCCAGGTCTTCATCCTGGATGGTTCCCAGAATCCGGTCTTCATGACCGAAGTTCCCGCCCGCAGGGTCAACCTGGAAGCTTACTACATCGACATCCATCCCGTCACCAACTATCAGTACGGAAGATTCATGAAGGAGACCGGCCAGCGCGCCCCCATGCTCTGGGGAAAAGAGGGATGGAATGAACCCCTGCAGCCGGTGGTCGGGTTGGGGTGGGACGATGCCCGGGCTTACGCGGCTTGGGCGGGAAAGATCCTCCCCACGGAACCCCAGTGGGAAAAGGCGGCCCGGGGGACCGACAAGCGGTGGTGGCCCTGGGGAAACGACTTCTACCCGGGGTACTGCAATTGCAGCGAACTGGGGATCAACCGCCCTACGGATGTGACCCGGTTCCATCAGGGAGTAAGTCCTTACGGATGTTATGACATGTCCGGAAATGTGTGGGAAATATGCGAGGGCGCCTGGATCGAAGGCCACCTCCCCATGCGCGGGGGATGCTTCCTGGGGAGCGCCACCTTTGTCCGCACCACGGTCCGCTGGTCCGCCGAAGACCAGGTCAACGGGGCCCACTGGCTGGGTTTCCGCTGCCTGAAGAATCTATCCGAGGGGTAGGATATGGAGCCCGAAGAGGTCCTGGATTTTATCTGCCGGCGCAGGAGCGTCCGTCGCTTCCAGAAAAAAACGATTCCCGAAGAGACCTTGACCCTGCTCATGAAAGCCGCCATGGCCGCCCCCAGCGGCAACAACGCCCAGCCCTGGGAGTTTATCCTGGTCCGCGACCCCCAAATCAAAGAAGAACTTTCCCGCGTTCACACCTGGGTGTACATGGTGGCCGACGCCCCCGCGGCCGTTGTGGTGACGGGGGACCAAAGCTCGGAGTGGTGGGAGGATGACTGCGCCGCGGCCACGGAAAATCTTCTCCTGGCGGCGGCCAACCTCGGCCTGGGAACGGTCTGGTGCGGAATCAAAGAGCACGATGCCAAAAAGGTCCGCAAGATCCTGGGGGCACCCGAAAGGCTGGGAGTTCTCTGCATCATCGCCGTCGGCTACCCGGCCGAATCCCCCTCTCCCCATACCAAATACCGCAAGGAAAAAGTCCACTGGGATCGGTTTGGCAAATAAATACCGTAAAAGGTGAGGGATGAGTCGTCAGGGGTTAAAAACCAGACTTTCTTGACCCCTTACCCTTTACCACTTACCACTTACGGTTTTTCCAGGAAATGGAGCAAGTGCGATGAAACCTCTTTCTTCCCGCGAACGGTTCATTCTGGCCTTGAACCATCAAGAGCCTGACCGGGTGCCCATCGACCTGGGGTCCATCGCCTCTACCATCCGCACGGTGGATGCCTATGACCGGCTGAAAGAATACCTGGGCCTGGCCCGGGATAAAAGAATCCGGCACTTTGCCGACGAGCACATCATCCCTGACGAGGAGATCATCCGGGCATTGAATGTGGACACGATGTATCTCCGGGTGAATGTCCCCAAGAGCTGGAAAAGGGAACGGGTGGACGCTCACACGGTGATCGATGAATGGGGAGTTCCCTGGACCAAGGCACCCGGTTCTCTCTATACCTTTCCCGGCGCTCACCCCATGAAAACCGCCGAGATGGAGGAGATCGAGAAATTTTCCTGGCCTGACCCGAATGAGCCCAGCCGGTTCGAGGGCCTGAAGGAGAAGGCCCAGAAACTTTCCCGGGAGACGGATTATGCCCTGGTGGCCGAGGGGCTTACGGGAGTCGGAGTCTTCGACATGACCTGGCACCTGAGAGGGATGGAGAATATTTTCATGGATATGATTCTCCATCCGGAATTCACCGCGGCCCTTTTCCGGAAATTGACGGATTTTTACGTGGAGGTCTACCGAAATTACCTGAAGGCGGTGGGCGAATACATCCAGATGGTCATTTACTATGAAGACCTCAGCGGACAGGACGGACCCCTGATCTCCCCCGATCTCTACCGCAAGTACGTGAAGCCCGGTCATCGGAGGATCTTTCAGGCCATCCGGGAAAACACCCCAGCCAAAATCTGCGTTCATACCTGCGGGTCGGTTTACGCCTTCCTGGATGATTATGTGGAGCTAGGAGTCGAGGTGATCAATCCGGTCCAGACCAGCGCCAGGGACATGGACCCGCAACGTCTGAAGGAAAAATACGGAAAGGCCCTCTCTTTCCATGGAGCCATCGACACCCAGAGGTTTCTCCCCCGGGCCACCCCGTCGGAGATCGAGGAAGAGGTCCGGCGGATGATCCGGATCCTGGGCCGGGGGGGCGGCTATCTCTTCACTTCCTGCCACAGCATTCAGCCGGATGTCTCCCCGGAAAAAATCGTGGCCCTTTTCTCCTCCGCGGTGAAGCATGGAAAGTATCCCCTGGCCTGAAAAGGTTTGGAGGATGCATCTTTTTATCGATAAGGAGGCCAAGATGCCCGCTCCGACAAAAGAGGAAACCCTTCTCATGATCCTGAAAGAGTCGGCGGTAAAGAAATACGGGGAGGAACGGGCCAAGGTCCTTGAACCTCCCCTTCAGGACCTCGCCCGGGCCCTCGTCGCTATCGAGAATTACCCTCTTGAATTGGAGGAGGAGCCTTCTTTTGCACGGTGAAAAAAGCAAAGAGCAGAGAGCCAAGAGCAGAGAGTAAAAGAAAATGTATTTAGGTTCCTGCTCTTTGCGCTTTGCTCTCCGCTCTCTGCTCTTTGCTTCATTGCTCGGAGATGAGAATGACTGAACCTTATCGCTTGACTCTCTCAGAAATGAT
>JAPLIW010000783.1 GCA_026388915.1 Deltaproteobacteria bacterium | reverse complement strand
AGAAGGCCAAGGGGGAGATTGAAAAAAGATTTATCATCGAAGCCCTCAAGCAGGGAGGGGGAAATGTGATGCGCTCGGCGGAAATGGTGGGCATGGACCGGAGACAATTCCAGAACCTGCTCCGCAAATACGGTATCTCCCGGAAGGATTTTCTGAAGGATTGATGCAAAAAATAGTGTAAAGTGCGAAGAATAAAGCGTAAAGTGCGACAAAAACGTTCGCATTAATAACTATATAACTTTTATAGACATTCTGTTTTAGCCTCCCATAGCCCACTGGAATTCCCGCACAGGCGGAGTTTCCGGTCCCCAGGCTATAAATAAAACTAAATAAATTCATGTACTTAAAAAATATTTTCTTAGCCCCCCATTGGCTCACTTTTTGCCTGTAAACCGGGTAAAAGGAATATAAGGGGAGGATACTATCATGGCCATCGGAGAACTGATTCGCAGCCTGAAGAAAAAGGCTTCGCTCAAAGATTTGGGAAAGGTTGAGCCTTACTACCCCCCAACCCAGAATGTCCCCATCGGGCTTCCCAAGGAAGTGGAGAGCCTTTGCCCGGAGTGCGGAAAGATCATCCGGGCCGCCATTCTGGAGCGGGACGGGAAAGTCTTCATGGAGAAGACCTGCCCGGATCACGGGTTTGTCCGGGACCTGGTCTACTCGGACGCCGAGCTTTACAAGAAATGCGAGCGCTGGACCTATGAAGACGCTGACGGGATTCTGAACCCCCAGGTCACCGGCGCCAAGGTCTGCCCGGATGACTGCGGCCTGTGCGACCTGCATATCAGCCCGGCGACCCTGGCCAACATCGACCTGACCAACCGCTGCAACCAGCGCTGCCCCATCTGCTTCGCCAATGCCAACGTGCAGGGATATGTGTACGAGCCCACCTACGAGCAGGTGGTGGAAATGCTGACCCTGATGCGCAACGTAAAGCCCTTTTTCCCGCCGGCCATCCAGTTTTCCGGGGGAGAGCCGACCATCCATCCCCGATTCCTCGACATCCTGAAAGCGGCCCGCTCCATGGGCTTCAGCCACCTGCAGATCGCTTCCAACGGGATCCGGATCGCCAAGGACCCGGAATTTGCCAAGAGGGCCAAAGAGTCCGGGCTCTACACCATATATCTGCAGTTCGACGGGACCTCCGACGATGTCTATAAGAAAACCCGCGGCCTCTCCGGCCTCTGGGAACTGAAACAGCGGGCGGTGGAAAATGCCCGGGCCGCGGAACTGCGCGTCGTCCTGGTGCCCACCCTCATCAAGACCATCAACGACGACCAGGTGGGGAAGATCCTCCAGTTCGCCGTGGACAACTCGGATGTAATCAGCGGCATCAGCTACCAGCCCGTGGCCTTCACCGGGCGGATCTCCACCGAGGAGCGAGAGCGGCAGCGCTACACCCTCTCGGACCTGGCCATGGACATCGAGACCCAGACGGGCCTTCTCAAGGCACGGGAAGACTGGTATCCCCTGGCCGTGACTTCTCCCTTCTCCAAGCTCCTCAGCTCCATCTGGAAATATGATGTGGCCAAGATCACTTCCCACGCCGACTGCGGGATCGGCTCTTACATTTTCGTGAACCGGAAAACGGGGAGCGTGACCCCCAT
>JAPLIW010000047.1 GCA_026388915.1 Deltaproteobacteria bacterium | reverse complement strand
TTCTGCCGGGAACCGCCCCCATGGCGTAGCCGGAGGAAAAAGCCCGCCCGGCGCCGCAGATCACCATGCAGAAAACCTCAGGATCATTGTCGCCTTCCTGCAGCGCTGCGTGAAGCTCCAGCTCCAGGTCCGGGGTTAGGGCATTGAGGGTATCGGGCTGGTTCAGGGTGATCTTCAAGACCCCCTTACCCTTTTCCCCGCGAACAAATTTGTAGTCGTAAGCCATGGTTTACCCCCTTTTTTAATTGCGGATTGTAGATTGAGCAATGCTATTTTAGATTTTAGATTGAAATATTCTTACCCACAACCCTCAATCTATAGTGAACGAATTAGAAAGGTAGTCATTGCGAGGCGCGAAGCGACGCGGCAATCTCACAGGATGGTCCCGTGCCAATCACCAGAATATGAAGCGGTTTCATAATCTACCTCCGCAAAAATTGAACATCAGATGCAGAAAAACCAGGCAGCCTGTCCTTGACTGCTGAAATCATTGGCTATTATTTCTTTCCTGTCAATAAAATTTATTGACAGGTCCTGAATACCTTCATACAATACCTTGGGTAATAGGAAACCCATTCCTTCCAATCCCCCTCTGCTGAAGGAGGGGAGGATATCTGGGATTGCTCTGGGTCCTGAGCAAAACTTATTCTTTTGGTTGCGGCTGCCCCGCACGGTGTCCCCGGGGGCAAAATTTTCCAATACCTGCAATGATGAAAGGAGGAAGAAGATGAAAGGAAGTGCGCGGTGGTATGTACTCTGGATCATAGCCATCTGCCTGTCCGTGGCTCTCACCGGGCCGGGATTGGGCGGCGTGGCGTACGCGAAGGACAAACTGGTGGTTTGGTGGAACAAGGGGTATTACAAAGAAGAAGACGAAGGGATGCAGAAGGTTGCCGCCGAGTTCGCCAAGCAGAACAATGTGGACGTTGAATTGACCTTCACCATCCAGGACGACCTGGGCCCCAAGATTATCAGTGCCCTCATCGCCCACCGGGTGCCGGATGTTGCCTTCTGCTTCTTTACGGACTGGCAGATCGCTCCCAAGTTTGCCTGGGAAGGTCAGTTAGCGGATGTCTCCGATCTTATCAAGGATCTGAAACCCCGATACCTGGAATCCCACCTCAAGACTGCCTGGATGTATAATAAGACTGCCAAGAAGTGGAGCTACTATTCGGTCCCCATTGAAGCCCAGGCTCTGGGATCGCACTACTGGAAAGACCTGGTTCAGGAAGCCGGTTTTGACCCCGACCCCAAGAAGATCCCTATGACTTGGAATGAATACTGGGGCTTCTGGAAAAAAGTCCAGGACAGCTTACGTAAGAAGGATCCAGCGAAATATGGGAAGCTTTTCGGGATTGGCATGACCTCTTCCAGCCGGGCCACGGACACTTTTTACAACTTCGAACAGTATCTCCTGGCGTACCACGGCGAAGTCCTGTCGCCTGAAGGGAAAGTGATCGCCGCCGAAGCCAAGAACCGCGAGGCCATTATAAAAACCCTGGCTTTCTTCACCAGCATTTACAGCGAAGGCTATGTCCCCCCGGACGCCCTGACCTGGACCGATGCTGACAACAATGTGAATTTCGCTAACAAAACGGTGGTCATGACTCCCAACCCGTCCATCTCTATTCCGGGCGCCCAATTTTTCACCAACAAGGACAACTATTACAACAAGATTGGGTCCATTCTCCAGCCCACGTCTCCGGTGGATGGCAAAGCCTACCCCTATCTGGTATCGGTGAAACCGATCATCATCCCCAAAGATTCGAAGAAGCAGGGCCTGGCCAAGAAGTTCATCAAGCATGTCCTGGAGACCAAGAACTTTACCGCCTACGTGACCGCTTCCAATGGCCGCTGGTTCCCCTCTTTCAAGGATGTTGCCGCGGATCCCTTCTTCACCAATCCCAAAGATCCGCATGTTCCGGTAGCGACGGATCAGCATTTGAACAACCCGACCCGGGCCTTCTACTACAGCTATCACCCGGCCTACTCCCAGGTGTACACGGAGAACGTCTGGGGCAAGGCCATGTCCCGGGTGGTGACGGAGAAGTGGACCAACGAAAAAGCGGCGGACGAGGCGATAGACCGTATCCAGACGATTTTCAAGGGCTGGAAATAACTGTCTTCAAATCCCCCCAACCCCCCTTTAATAAAGCGGGGCGAGGGGGGATTTTACATGAATTTTTCCCATGTCCCAAACTGCGCCCGTCTATGTTGCTCCGGTATCGACCCCTCACCCTGAACGCTGGGGGCGGAAGACTCTTTTAGGCCTGGCGTTTTGTTCACCCCTGATCCTTATTTTCCTGTCCCTGGTCATCTACCCCATGCTCTACGAGATCTACCTGGGCTTGGATTGGGACATCTACACCTCCATCTTCTCGGACCCAATCTTCATTCAAACCCTTTGGAATACGGTGATCTTTGTGGGGCTGGCGGTGAACATCAAGATGGTCCTGGCGCTGACCCTCTCATCCCTATTCAGCACCGACCACCGGTTCACCAAGATTCTGGGAGGGATCTTCCTGCTTCCCTGGGCCATTCCCTCTCTTCCCGGGATTTTAGCCTTTCGTTGGATGCTAAACGGCCAGTGGGGGATTGTCAATGCCATCTTGAACGACCTGGGGTTCGAGGGGTATCCTTGGCTCGTCCGCCGGCCCACGGCGCTGGCTGCAGCCATTACCTACCACATCTGGAAATATCTTCCCTTCTGGACCTTGATCTTTGTAGCCGGACGGCGTGGAATTCCCAAAGAGCTGTACGAGGCGGGCGACATTGACGGGACGTCGCCGCTCCAGAAATTCCGCTACATTACCTTTCCCATGCTCCGGAACCTCTACTTGATTTGCATTCTTTTATCCATGGTTTTCACCCTGGGAGACTTCGTCATTATCAAGATCATGACCGGGGGAGCACCCGGTGATTCGACCCATGTCCTGTCTACGCTGGCTTATCGGTATACTTTTCAAATGGGCAAGATTGACTGGGGAGTGGGTACTTTCCTCACCGCGCTGCCCGTAACCCTGTTGTTCATCTTTATTTTGATTCGCAAGGTCAAGTAGAGGTTTTTATGCGCCTCCGCGGTTGGCGAAAGTTTGCTTTTTACGCTGTTGGCAGCCTCCTTCTGGTGTGGACGATCTTCCCGGTGTATTACATGATCACCCTTTCCCTGGTGCCCGAGGAGGATCTTTTCAAACCGCGCCTTTACGTGGCCCAGCCAACCCTGGAAAACTACCGCCATACAACCCATCAAAGCAACTACCTGGTCAGTGAGTTCTGGATTCAGCTCTATAACAGCGTGATCATTGCCTTGTTAACCACCGCGGCCGTAGTCATCGTGGGCACCTTGGGCAGCTTTGCCTTGGCGCGGATCCGCTTCCGGGGCAGTCAAATCATATCCAGCATGACGCTTTTCACCTATATTATTCCCGCGTCCTTTTTATCCATCCCGTTCTTCAAGCTCATGGCCGACTATGACTTGCTGGGAACCAAGCTCTCCGTGATCCTGGCGATGATCACTTTTACCTCCCCCTATGCGGTCTGGATCCTCTGGGACTACGGCAAGACCATTCCGCCGGAGATCGATGAAGCCGCAGCCATCGATGGAGCGGGAATGCTGCAGACTTTTTTCCGCATCTACCTTCCCCTTATTCTTCCCCCTATGGTTGCGATTGCCACTTATGCCTTTCTATTTTCCTGGAATGAATATCTATACGTCGTCTTGTTTCTTTCGGGTGAAACCAATATCACCATCCCGGTCGCCATGGGGAATTTCCTGGCCACGGATAACCCTCCCTGGAACCTCCTCATGGCGGAATCGGTCCTCTACTCGATCCCTCCGGTCATCCTCTACTATTGTTTCCGCCGCCATCTCCTGAGCGGTCTGGTCACCGGGTCGGTGACCGGGACCTGAAGGATTTGCCCGGTGAGCCTTGCGACTCGGGAATAAACGAAGTCGGACGCGCTCCCCGGGAGCCGAAGGCCGGCCCGATGGGCAAGGAGGCCAGGGCACTTTGGGGGATCGAATCGTTTGAGGGGAACTGAGCTCGATTCTTTCGGTTGGTTTGAGAATCCTGGTCCAGGTCTTTCACGATGGGGAACGGGGTGCGCCTGCCAAAGGAAAGCAAGCCTCCTCCCCTTATCCGGTCCGGGGAGGGCTGATGCGTATGAGCTCTTCATCCGGGCTTAAAACAGGAAGTCGGGGGAAGCAGGTGCGAAAAGATCAGCGCTGAGGTTCCGGAAGGTCTTCGGAGAGGGCGTTGTGCTGGAAGGATATGCCGGTGATCATTTCCTTCCAGAAAAGGTCCACCCGGGAGAAAGGAAAATAAAGAAGCTGGGGATCCTGCAGTTCGACCCGGCACTCTTGCATCCAGGCACGAGCTTTCCGGTTCGCCTGGGGAATCAGGGCGCCGAGGATTATCAACCCCAAATCCTGGGCATCCTCGACTGCCAGACTTCCCCCAGCGGTGAGAGGGTGTGATCCGTCTTCAAAGGAGCCGAGGTTCAGATCAGGTTGGACGAAAGTGAGGCGGCTTCCCAGATTGTGGATCGTCTGGGGATTCCTGAATTTCACCGCGGGAATGTAAAAATAAATGGGCTTGCGGGATTCGCGATTCGGGTCCACCACCCTGGGGGGCGGGGCCAGGCGGTGAAGATCGGCCATGGTTTCCATCCGCTCCCCCGAGGATTCCAGGCGCGTTCGGCAACGCCAGAAGGGAACCCACAGCGGGTTCTTCGGCGGCGGGTCTTCCCCTGACGGAATCACGGAATAGGTTAACTCGGCCCATTCCCCTTCTTTCTCCCGGAAGAGATGGCGGCAGGTGGGGCAGAAATGAAGGATGCTCAGAGGCCGGAAGGGAAAAGCCCATCCGCAGTTGGGGCAGCGGAAGGGCAGGAAGCGAAGTTCGCTGAACTGAAAAGACTTCCGGGTGTCGTTCCCCCTCAGTTTGTTCAGGATGGGATCCCCATCGGGGATCGCTTGAACGGGACTCTGGCCGACGGCATCCAGAAGAACAAATTCCCGCCCCCCTTCATGGGAGCAATCCACATACCACAAAGGGAAGTAGATCACCGAAAAACGAAGCCCCACGATCCGCTGGAGGGCTACCTCGGAGATCAAGTTCTCCGCCTGAAAGAAGTAGTCGGCATAATGTCTGGCTTCATCGTGAGCCTTTTCCAGCGGGAGCTCCAGGGGGAGAAAAGAATCCCTTTTCTCCAGGTGTTCCGGGGAGAAAGGCTCCAGGCGGAGAACCTGCGGGCTCGGTTTGCACCTTCAGGGGCTTCAACCCGAATATCCACCGGTAAACCGTGCCCTGTATGCGCCAGAAGGGGGCATAAAAGAGGGTGGCCTCTCCGGCCCGGGGGGAATGCTTCCCCGACTTCAGCAAGTGCTCCACGGCCAGGAGCCTGGCTTTTTTCTCCCCGGCAACCAGGGGAGGAATCACATAGCGTAGCACTCCTTCCCGGCCTGCGACCAGAAGATCGGTGCCGCAGAAGGGGCAGTGAATGACCTGGGCTTCTTCCAGGAAATCAATCGCCCCGCCGCACTGGGGGCAGTGGATGAGGATGTGGACTTTGGACTCGGCAGGAATTTCCATTTTCGATTGGGACGCAGATGAAGGAAGATTTACTGCATTTTAAAAGCAACGAAATTTATGGGACACAGATAAACACAGATGAACACAGATAAAGATTTCTTGAAGTCAGAAAT
>JAPLIW010000394.1 GCA_026388915.1 Deltaproteobacteria bacterium | reverse complement strand
GGCAGAGAGTAGAAGCAGTCTTCGAAGAAAAACGCCGCGGCCACCTCCTGGACATCAAACACTTCCGCATTATCCCCGAATGAAAAACGTAGTATCAATTTAGCCGCTTGAAAATCATATCAGAGCCATATCAATTAGTATACCCATAGCTGAACTCCCCCCCCACCCCCCTTTGCAAAGGGGGGCAGGGGGGATTTCTGGTGAATCTTTTCAAAAGGTCAAAGTTAGCTTTTTCAAAAAGCTAAAGGGTTACAAACCGTATTTAATTAACCTGCCCCGTCTGCCCTTGCCGGGAAAGCTGAAAGCGGGAGATCGAAGAAGCCGAAGCTCAGCGAACGGGGAAGGAAGTAAACGAAGCAAGGTTTGGAGTAACTTGAGGGAGGCGAGTGGAGGAATAGGCCTCATGGCCCGGCACAATGTTCTTCCCGATATTTTCTTTCCATATATTCGGCCTGAAGTTCCCTGCCTTCTTCCCCCATAAGCTTGTATTTGATTTGGAAGAAATGGGTTATCTCGTGAGCCACGATGCTCGCTTTATAACAGGGTTCCAGAGAATCCTTGATATAAATATTGCAGTCATTTTTAATTAAAAAGCCGGCTACATCGTTGGCCAGATTTTCAACATAGTTGCTGGCCTCAACCCGATCCCACCCCATTCCAATCAAAGATTCACGGAGGAGCTTCAGACTCTTCTCCGTACTCATCAAAAAATGTTCTCTCAACTCTTTTTCGGGTAATTCGATAACCCGGGGCCTCTCTTCTCCGGGTGTAATTTGGAGCTTTTGGGCCACCCAGAAAAATATCTCTTCCTGATCCCATTCCTGATCCCAGGCCAGGGTCCAGCAGGGAATCCCCAGGAAGATCAGAAAAGCGATTACCGCCATGGATCGTTTACATTTCATTTCCTGAACAAACCATTCCCATTTACGAATGCCGAGGCCAACTACACCTCTTCCGCCTGATCGGGAATGGAAGGATGGGGTTCTAGAATTCTTTTCGGCAGAATCCTTAAAAAATGAAGGAACTACATCCCGGGAGCTATAGTGATTCGCTAGGCCTTGAGAAAGTCGTGGTGGAATTCAATCGGGGCAAAGGCGTTAGGAATTGAGTGATTTGATCGGAGACAATGAAAAGCTTTTTCGATCGCTGGATGCAACGAGAGGAATGGGTGGGGGCGAAAGAAAAGGGGCGACCGGCCGGCCGCCCCTACGTTTTTTATTAAAAATTCTCTGCGAACTCTGCGGACTCCGCGAGAGAAACAGCCTTTAATCCGCCCACCTGGGCGGCCATTCCATGACCATATTCCCGTTTTTGTCGTAGGGAATTTCCTGCAGTCCCGAAACCACTTCGATGCTGGGGTTCGCCTTGGCTTCCTTTAGCATGGGCTCGGAGGCCCATAGGTACTCCAGCTCCAGGGTGTTCTTGATCCAAACCAGACGCAAGTCCTTGGGATCGATCACCCCCGAGTTATCGTAAGCCGCCTGGAGGGCATCCTGATCTTTATCGAAGGAGATGGGAATCCGGCCGCACTCCGGTCCCATACCGGTGATGGAGTTGATCATGGTGGGCACCGGGTCGATCTTTTTCACTAGGCGCTTGGTGGTGTATTCGGCAAACCCGATCCCGATCGCATTTCCTTCCGTCTCCGGGGTAAGATCCCGGACAAAGATCCGGGTAATCTTGGGCTCCTTGAGCGGCGGGCTGCCGATGAAGTAAAGCCGGCCGGTCACATTGGGGTCCATCCCCGACCCGCTGATGTTCTTCCCGATCTCATCCACCACCAGGATATCCATCTGTTTGAAAGGCAGCCGGGGCATGATCTCCCGGGCTTTTTTCAGGAGCTCCTTTTCCCCATCGTAGAAATTCTTCGGCTCCAGCAAATGAAGGGAAGCGGTGTAGTCGTACTGGTTCTCGATGATGCCCACGCCGAAGAAGAAGGGCAACGCTTTGCGGATCACCGGCAGAACTTCCTTGAACATGGTGGGGAAGCCGTGCTTGATGGTCAGACGATGGGCCATCAAGGCGCCCTTTTGCTTGCCCATGCCGATGATGATCATCTTGCTGATGCCGCTTTCCACTTCATGGTCAAAATCGGTATGAGGCTTGATCCGGTTGACCACGATGATCTTGTCGGCCTGCTCGCAGATATTTTTATCGATGAGCACGCTAGTGCCGAAGCTGGTTCGCCCGATCTCCTTCACCTCCATGGAAGAT
>JAPLIW010000476.1 GCA_026388915.1 Deltaproteobacteria bacterium | reverse complement strand
GGTGGTTTATTGGTTTCGGGCATGGGCTTTCCCTCGGCTGCATTATATCACTCCCAGCTTTGAAGGCAATAAAAAAGCCCGCTCACCGTTTCCGGTGAGCGGGCCTGTGTGTGGTGCGTGCCAGGTTACGCGGCCCGCGTGATGAACGTACCCTGCATTTTAAAGGGCACCACTGCCTTGAATTTAGTTTGAATGGTTTGTATCCCCGGATATGCTTATTGAAATCGAGGCGATTGCGGTCCTAGGCTGACGTCCATTTTCCCCTCCCCCTCGATGGGGGAGGGTGAGGGTGGGGGTGATAAGAACTGGAAATATCAGGGGAGAGGGAGTT
This sequence comes from Deltaproteobacteria bacterium, assembly GCA_026388915.1. Classification (GTDB taxonomy): domain Bacteria; phylum Desulfobacterota; class SM23-61; order SM23-61; family SM23-61; genus SM23-61. Next base: position 4,190 of record JAPLIW010000476.1, on the reverse strand, counting down.
TCCTGGTGGACGCTAGGCTAAGACCGCCAACTCCTGGCTGGCCTTCTTCAGGTAGCCGTCGGCCCCGCACTGTTGGAAGATTTCCATGGCCCGGATCAGGTCTTCCCTGGCCATGGCCGGGTTCCCCATCCGGCTCCAGACTCGGGCGGAGAGAAGGTGGTCCCTTCCCAGCAGAAGCTGCATTCCATTCTGCCGGTTTATCTCGATGGCCCGATCCGTCCATTCCCGGGCCTGGGGAAGTAACTGCTCGTCGAGGTGGAATATGATCTCCCCGATATACTGGGCAATCCACCCGGCAAACCCTTTATGTTTATTCTGCCCGAAAGATTTCAGGACCTCAGGCAGGCTGATGTCCGTATCCCCGTTCAGGACCCTGGCGCGGGTGATGGCCACCTTGATCAGGGCCAGCCAGGAAGGCCCAAACCTCTTCTTCTCCAAAAAAGAAAATGCCTTCTGGTAGGCTTCAATCGATTTTTCATACCTTCCCAGGTCGAAATACATGTCCCCCAAAAAAGCCGAAGCCCAGGAGCCCCAGGTGAAATGGGTGGTGTTTTCACAGAAGCCGATCCCCCGCAGCAGGTGATCCTCGGCCTCCTCAAAAAAGCCCCGGTAGTAGCTGGTCGTCCCGTAACAGGAATGGGCCATTCCTTTGATATAAATATCCCCGCTCTCCTCCCCAATCCCCAGAGCCTCCCGGCTGATTTCATGCGCCCGGTCCACCTTTCCCTGGAAAAGGTAGTTGATGCCGGTGTTGATCTTCGCCGAGGAAATCCCCATGGGGTTCTGCGCCGCCAGGCTCAGGTCCAGGGATTTCTGGAAATAATCGAGGCTCTTTTCAAATTCACAATTCCAGGATAGAACCGTCCCCAGAATGTAGCAGGCGTTCCAGAGGGAGAAGAAATCCTTCACTTCTTCGGAAAACTCCAGCGCTTGATACAGATACTCCATCCCCTGGGGGTAGTCTTCTTCCACAAAGAGCAGGTAGGATCCGACGGCGGTATAGATGGAGGGAAGCCCCCGGCGGTAATTGAGCCGCAGGGCCAGGTCGACAATCGGAGAAACCACTTCATAAGCCTCCATGTGGTCATTGAGGTTCATGCAGTAATTCGCCAGGGTCACCCGGGCATTTATGATCCTAGTTTGAACCGCCGGGGTCTCGGGTAATTTCTCCAGGCAGAAGAGTTCTTTGTAGGTGTAGGAGATGGCCTCGCTGTAAGCCGACCTTTTCCGCGCTTTCTTCCCGGCCAGCTTCGCAAATTCCGCCCCCTTCTCGAAGTTTTCACTCTTGATGAAATGTTCCGCCAGCACATCGGCATGCTCGCTGAGATGATTCCGGTGCAGTTGCTCGATCCCTCCCCCGACTCGCTCATGGAGCTGTTTTTTTCGCCGGCTCAAAAGGGAGTCATACACGACCTCCCGGGTGAGCGCGTGTTTGAAGATATAGGTCGATTGCGGATAAATATCTTTTTCGTAAAGAAGCTCCGCATTCTTCAAAATGGAAAGGCGAGAAAGGAGTTCCGGCTCGGGGAGGCCCGAGGCCCGTTTGACCAGCTCATGGCTGAACTCCCGGTCGATGACCGAGGCGGTCTGGAGGAGGTCCCGCGCTCCCTCGGGAAGCGAATCCACCCGCGCCATGATGACTTCCTGGATGGTGGAGGGAATAGCCACCGACTTGAAGTTATGGGCCAGCTGGTAATGGTGGTTCCTCTTCACCATGATCTTCAAGTCCCGGAAGGACCGGATGAACTCCTCGATGAACAGAGGAATCCCTTCGGTCTTCTCCAGGATCAACTCCTCCAGTTCCCGGCTCAGGTTCCGGTTTTCCAAGAGATGCATGACCATGGTGATCGTCTCCCGGTTGGAGAGCCGGTTCAGGGTAATCTGGTTGTGGTAGGACCTGGAATTCCAGGCGGGAACAAATTCGGGACGATAGGTGAAGATGGCCAGAATTCTGGCCCCCGGGATCATTTCCAGGAAAGAGTGAAGAGTCTCCTCCGAGCTCTTGTCCATCCAGTGGAGGTCTTCGAAGGCCATGACCAGGGGCCGGGCGGAGGCCAGCTTCAGCAGGATCCGTTTGAAGGCTTCCATGATCCGGTATTTTCGGGCGTCCGGACTCATCCGGATTTTCTCGATCCCGCTGTCTTTGACCGAGAGGAGTTCCAGCAGGAAGGGAAGGCACGGCCCCTCTTCGATCTCCAGATTTTTCAAGCCCTCCTTTACCTTTTTTTTGACTCCCGCTTCTTCATCGCCTTCCCGGATCTCGAAACTCGATTTTATGATTTCAATGAGAGGGTGGTAGGCCATTCCCCGCCCGTAAGACAGGCATCTTCCCTCCCGAATCATCAGATCTTCATTGGCCACCGTTTTCCGGAATTCATAGAGGAGTCGGGATTTCCCGACCCCGGCCTCGGCCACGATGGAAAAGACCTGCCCCCTGCCCTCCCGGGACCGTTCGAATCCATCCCGCAGAAGCTCAAGCTCCCTCTCCCTGCCTACGAAGGAAGTCAAGCCTTTTTCCGCGCTGACCTCGAAACGGGTTCTGGTGGAGCGGGGGGCAACGACCCGGTAGGCCTTGACCGGTTTTTCTTTCCCCCTTACGCTCCTCTCCCCCATGCTCTCAAACCAGAAAAGCCCTTCCGTGAGCCGGTAGGTTTCTTCACTCACCAGGATGGTCCCCGGCTCGGCCAATCCTTCCATCCGGGAGGCGAGGTTCACCGTATTTCCCACGGCGCTGAACTCCACGCGAAGATCGCTTCCCAGGGTACCCACCACCACCGGGCCGGTATGGATGCCGGTTCGCATCTGAAAGGGGGGGATTCCCTTCTCCTGCTTCCAACGATCGCCGAACTTAGTTAATTCCCGGGAAATGGCCAGGGCTGACCGGATCGCACGCTGGGGAGCATCCTCCAGGGCGATGGGAGCTCCGAATAAAGCCATGATCCCGTCTCCGGTCATTTTATTCACCGTTCCCTCATACGCGTGGACCTGGTGAATCAGGATTTCCATGATCTGGTCGACGAAGGCGTACAATTCTTCGTGTTCCATCTTCTCCGAAAGCGAGGTGAACCCCACCATATCACAGAACAGGACCGTGACCTGCTTGCGTTCCCCTTCGATCTTTTCTTTCCGGGCCAGTATTTTTTCGGTCAGACCCTTGGGAAGATACTTCTGGATTTTGGCCAGTTTTTCGTCCCAGGGAAGATCATGGGGCGAGGATTCCCGGGCCATCGCTTCAGAAGGCTGGGACAGGGAATGGCCGCAACCCCCGCAGAATTTATCCCCCAGGTGGTTTTCAAAGCCGCACTGGGGACAGGAGGAAAGGAGCTTATCCCCGCATTCCCGGCAGAACTTGCGGGCCCTTTGATTTTCCGCCTGACACTTGGAGCATTTTACCGCGGATAATTTCATCCCCAATGCAACCCTCATTTATTCAAAAAGGACGAATGTCGAAGGTCCCTGGGATTGATGAGGGAGCAAATCCAATGCCAAATCAGGGTAAATGGATAACCTACCAAAATGCTTTCCGTTTTTTTGCTGACGGGGAAAAACTTCTATTTTGGGGGCCAAGAGATTTTCCACTTTTTACCCAATTTTTTCTTCATCGAGCGTCTGTCTCCACCTTTTTTTTTACCACCCTGGGATCCAGGCCCTGCAGGAATGAATAAATTGACAGGAAGATGGGGTTCGATTAACATGTTTTTGGGTGAATTCACTATTCAACCAACGCTCATTTTCCGTAAGCCCTTTCTGCATTGAACCGGTCGCCAAGAATCGAGAAAGGAAAGGAGTTTTGAAAGGTCATGAGGAGGTTTGTGATTGAAGTAGGAATGGGAGTGGACCAGCACGGGCAGGATAACACCCGCGCCGCGGAAAAAGCCGTCCAGGACGCCATTCACCGAAGCTGCCTGTGCGGGCTGCGGGAGGTCGCGGGGATCAAGAGCGCGAATGAAATGATGGCGGAAGTCCTGATCGGATGTCCTGCTCCGGAGACGGTGGATAAAGAGAGGGTCCTGAAAGTCCTTCCGCTCGGTCAGAAAAAGATTGAAGTTCGCAAAGGGGGACTTTCCGGCAAAACCCTGTTCCAGCCCGAGTTGGGAGACAAGACCGACGAGATGGTCGTGGCCAACGCCATTATTACGGTGTATGTACCCTGATTCGAATGCGGAATCCGCCCTGCACTCTACGTAGTG
>JAPLIW010000255.1 GCA_026388915.1 Deltaproteobacteria bacterium | reverse complement strand
CAGGCTCGGTTGATTATTTGGCTTTTGGGTCAAAAATGGGGACAGGGGGGAAATATGGGTAATTTCTTCCCGCCTCGGCCCGGATCCTCCTTTGTCCGGCCGCGTCTTTGTTTACTATTTTTTGGCTTAAATATTGCATATTTAAGGCTGATTTTACATTATTCTTCAGAAGCGGAGCGGATCTATTCCGGGCCTGCCAAAGGACAGGAAATTCTTACCGCTTATTCTTTTACTCGCCGATTTAGTTGACGATCTTCCCGTTTGGAGCGCGTAGTCAAACAAAAGGAATGGGCTGAAAAAGGTTTTTGATCCCCGGTCTGCGGTCCTCGGTCAACGGTCTTCTGTCTTGCGTCTTCGGCCCGCCCCCGGAATCCCTTTCCGAAAAAGCTTTTCATCAATTAAATCTATGCTATAATTCATCAGAGTTCTTGAAGTGGGAACGCTTCATGGAAAGTCGTTCTGCTCTTAGCTTTCAGCTTTGCAGGTCCCAGGGTGGGCGCTTTTCGAGAGTCATAAACTAACGCAACCGAGATTAACCTTGGATACGCCATTTGCTTCTGGGCAGGGGGAAAACTGGGTTTAGAGAATGGATAGAAAAAAAGGATTTTTCATCCTGGGTTTGCTGGCTCTCTTCCTTCTGGCCTGCCATTGTGGGGGAGGCGGCAACGGAGGGGGCGGCAGCGATACATCGGGGACCATCAAACTGGCCTGGGACGCCAGTTCCGACCCGGCGGTAACCGGATACTGGGTTTACTATGGGACCCAATCGGGGATCTATGAAAATTACAAGGACACCGGGCCCGTCTCCTCCAACCCCGTATCCTTTACCCTCACCGGGCTGGCTTCAGGACAAACCTACTACCTCGTGGTCACCGCTTACGATACCTACCGGAATGAAAGTGACTTCTCCAACGAAGTAAACGGGGCCGCTAAATAGTTTCCTTCCGCCTTTTTTCTCTCGCCCGCTTCGCTAGAGCACGCAGAGTTCGCAGAGACGAATAATATTTGGCCAAATACAAAGAAATAATTCGATAGGCCGCTTATTTGAACGGGTCTTCTCTGCGGTCCCTGCGGGCTCTGCGAGAGACAAAGCTTTTATCTCTCGCCCGCTTCGCTAGAGACGCAGAGTACACAGAGAAGGCATAATATTCTAAAAGCAAGAACCATAGTCTTACCGCGGATTTCCTATTTCGGGTCGTCTCTGCATGCCCTGCGGGATCTGCGAGAGACAAAGGCTTTTTTCTCTCGCCCGCTTCGCTCGAGCCCGCAGAGATCACAGGGAAAACCTAAATATTGCTGTAAATACAAGGCCGGGATATGAGGGTTTATTAATTTACGGGTCTTCTCTGCGTACCCTGCGGGCTCTGCGAGAGATAATGTCTTTCGTTCTTTCTTGCCTTTGCGCCCTTGGCGCCTCTGCGTGAAACAAAGATTTTTCTCTCGCCCGCTTCGCTAGAGCACGCAGAGCACACAGGGAAAGATAGAATCTTCAGGGGGAAAAACCAAACTATCCTTGTTGTAAATTTTTCGTATATATCTTTAACTCTGCGTGCCCTGCGCCCTCTGCGAGAAAAATTCCTTGGGTTTATTTTTTATTTTTTAGTTTCCACCTGGCGACCAGAGCCAGGGCCACCAGGGCGGCTCCCAGAAGGATCAGCGTGGAAACTTCCGGAACCTGGAAGCTTATTATCGCCCCCGGGGGAAAAAATTTGTCAGCCAAAATAGCTGTTCTCCTGCGCTGTAAATTTGATGAATTATTCCGTATTTGCCCTTAACGCTTCATCCCTGTTGTTCCGCGTTCATCCGCGTCCCATCAAATCTTTTCTCTTTCACTATACCCCTTTTCCTAATTTTTTCAATCAATTCCAAAATCAGCCTTTGTTCGAAAATTGCCTGGTTCATCCATTCCCAGGGCTTATCCGCAGATCGGCGGAGCCGCAACTAAGAGATTGCTTTTCCCTCGGACCACGGGCCTGCTAGAAATCCCCCCTGCCCCCCTTTGCAAAGGGGGGTGGGGGGGATTTCTGGCTTTTCCCTCCCTCACAGAGACCACTTTTTCCCAGCCCCAATCGCGGAAAAAACCTGGACCCTGGGTCCTCTGTTTTTCGGTCCAGAGATGGAATTTAAGAGCCCTTTTGCTTCCTGGTTGTTTTCCCTTTGGGGTAAGAATAGGTTCCCTCTTTATTCCTGTTTCTTCCCGGTGCTATAATGCACCCACCTATGGATGCCGGACCGGTCCGTGATTACGACCAAAATGCGAAAGGACGGGAAACGATGGAAGCTCCGCATATACTTTACGAGGTTTCGGGGAACGTTGCTCTTCTCACCCTAAACCGACCCGAGGTGAGAAACGCCTTCAGCGCGGAGATGATCCGCCTGTGGCGTGAATACCTGGAAAAGGGGAAGGAAGACGCCGCCGCGCGGGTCATCGTCGTCACCGGCAAAGGAGACACCTTCTGTTCCGGCGGGGACATCCGGGACATGGCGGAAGGAAAGCTCCAGTCCTGGGAGATGAAAAGATTCCTCTGGGAGGGGGTGCACCGCATCGCCCTGACCCTGGAGGACCTGGACAAACCCGTCATCGCGGCCATCAACGGGGCGGCCATGGGTGCGGGGTTGGATATGGCCCTCATGTGCGACCTGCGCATCTGTTCGGACCGGGCCTAGCTGGGAGAGTCGTACATCCTGATGGGACTGGCCCCGGGGGACGGCGGGGCCTATTATCTCCCCCGGCTGGTGGGCCCGGCCAAAGCCCTGGAATTATGCCTCACCGGAGATGTCGTCACCCCCCCAGAAGCGGTGGCCATGGGACTGGTGAACCGGGTGGTTCCCCACGAGCATCTCATGGAGGAGACGATGAACCTGGCCGCCAAAATGGCCGCCAAGCCGCCGCTCGCCATCCGCATGACGAAAAGAGCCATCTACCAGGGATTGACCAGCACCCTCCGGGCCCACCTGGACTACATTTCTTCCCACATGGCAATCCTGTCCGAGACCAAAGACCACCGCGAAGCCGCCCGGGCGTTTCTGGAAAAGAGGAAGCCGGTTTTCGAAGGGGAGTAATAATATAATAAAAAAAGCCCGCTGATCCATTGGACCAACGGGCTTCATGATTCCCCGATTGTCTAAATTCCTACTTCCTTCTCCGAACCGCCAACACCCCCAGCAACCCAGCGCCGAGGAGTAATAATGTACCTGGCTCTGGGACTTTAATTCCATCATTTACATAAGAATCACTGGTCCCACCGGCAATACTCTGAACATGTATTCCAATCCTCACTGGCAACGTGCAACTGGGAACTTTTTTTGAAGCGCCTCAAGCGAAGCGCTCCTCAAGGCCGAAGGCCGCTCCTCAAGTCACGCCTTGGCGTGACGCTCCTCTTGCGGGGCCCTTGGCTCCTGTTTTCGCGCTCCATGCTCCTTGCTCCCGGCTCCCTGCCTTGTTGTCCGGCAACCGGCAACATGGAACCTGCAATGTTTTTTGTTTTTTTATTCCGCATTCCGAACTCCGCATTCCGCATTCTGAGAACTGGCAACGTGGAACCGGCAACGTTTCTTCATTTCCTTTCTATCCCCAGCTTCTCCATCATCTCATAGAGCGTCGGCCGGCTTATGCCCAGGGCTTCGGCCGCGCGGGTCACGTTATCCTTGGTCTTGGTCAGGGCCTTCAGGATCATCTCTTTTTCCATCGCCTCTCTTGCTTCTTTCAGGTTCAGGAATTCATCCCTGGCGTGGTGCATTCCCAGCTCCAGGTCGGCCGGGCTGATCTTGTTTCCTTCGGCCATGATCACCGCCCGCTTGATCCGGTTTTCCAGTTCCCGCACATTCCCCGGCCAGGAGTAACTCTCAATGGCCCGCATGGCCTGGTTGGTGAAGCCGGTGATTCTCCGCTTGGCCTCTTCCGCGTAGCGGTTCAGAAAAGCCTTGGCCAGCATGAAAATATCCCCTTCCCGCTCGCGCAGGAGGGGCATTGGAATGGAAACCACGGCCAGCCGGAAATAGAGGTCTTCCCGGAAGGCCCCGGCTTTCATCGCCTGCTTCAGGTCGCGGTTCGTGGCGGTGATGACCCGGGCATCCACCCGGATCTGCTCTCTCCCGCCGATGCGCTCGATCATCTGCTCCTGGAGGTAGCGGAGCAGCTTAACCTGCAGGCCGAGGGAAAGTTCCCCGATTTCGTCCAGGAAAAGGGTTCCTCCCCTGGCTGCCTCGATCCTCCCTTTTCTCTGGATATGCGCTCCCGTGAACGCCCCTTTCTCGTGGCCGAAGAGCTCGCTTTCCAGGAGTGTTTCCGGGATGGCCCCGCAGTTGATCACGACAAAGGGACCTTCTTTCCGCGGGCTCAGACGGTGGATGGCCTGGGCCACGAGCTCTTTTCCGGTCCCGCTCTCCCCCACGACGAGGACGGAAGCGTCGCTGGTGGCTACCTTGCGCACGATGGAAAAGACTTCCTGCATTTGAGGGCTCCCGCCCAGCATTCCCTGGAAATCCCCTTCCCCGATCTGCCTTTGCAGAAAATGGTGTTCCCGTTCCAGGGAGGCAATGTAGAAAGCCCTCTTCAGCACCACTTTAAGCTCGTCGATCTCGACGGGCTTGTACAGAAAATCATAAGCCCCCTCCCCCACCGCCTTGAGGGCGTGCTCTTTTTCGCCGCGCCCGGTGATGATAATCACTTTGATGAAGGAATCCGCGGAAAGCATTTCGGCGAGGGCGGCGAATCCCTCTTCCACATGCGCCGGCCGGGGAGGAAGCCCGAGGTCCAGCGTGACCACCGGAGGCTGTTCCTTGCCCACGATCTCCATGGCGCTCCCCCGGTCTCCGGCCAGGAATACCTGATAATCCTGCGCCAGCGCCCATTTCATCTGGGTGCGTATGTCTTCCTCGTCGTCGACTATTAAGAGCTTAGGGTGCAGGGGGCTGGGTGCAGGGTGCAGAGCATTCAAAGAAGTTTGATCTTCCATAAACGTCTCCTGTCGAATTTTGATGAATTGGTAAAAAGTCGAAATTCCATAGAATTCGTCATTCCGGCGGAAGCCGGAATCCAGTTATTTCAAGATGTTCTGGACCCCGGCTTTCGCTGGGGTGACGACCCAAATGACTTTTTACGAAACCATCAATTTTGAAAAACGATGTCATCCATTTTTATTTATTCGGGTTCGGTGATGAGCTGATGAGGCTATAAAGAAGGCGCGAAACCTCGTCCTGCTCTTTGCCTAACTTTTCAAAAGTCTCTGAATCAATAAGACCGACTAGCTCTCCATCCCTTCCCCTATTCCCGCCCCGAAAGTTCTTGCCGCGATTTCGTCCCAACATTCCTTCCATAAACACTCCTCCCTCCCTGCACCCTGAATTCAAAACCGGCAACGGGCAACTGGGAACTTGCTTTTTTATCCTTTTCATTCCGCAATCCCCATTCCGCATTCCGCAATCTGAAGTCCCTGCCCCCTGCACCCAGCACCCTGTTATCGCCCCTGCCCCCTGCCCCCCGCACCCTGCACCCTATCCGTTATCGGTATCAACACTTTAAAGGTGGTCCCCTTCCCCTCCTGGCTCTCCACTTCGATCCTTCCCTGGTGGGCTTCAATGATTTTCTTGCAGTGGAAAAGGCCGATCCCCATCCCCTGCTTCTTGGTCGTCTGGAAGGGCCGGAAGAGGTGGCGGTCCATGAAGTTCCTGGACATCCCGCAACCGTCATCCACGATGGAAAGGACCGCCCAGTTTCCCTGGGCAGCGGTGGAAACCCGGATGTTCCCCCCGTTTTCGATGGCTTCGTTGGCGTTCAAAAAGAGGTTGGTGAGGACCTTCTGGAACTGTTCGGCGTCCAGCCTTACCTTCGGGAGAGGATGCAAATCGGCGGCCGGTTTGGCCTTGAGCAGCCCTTCCAGGCCGCCCAGGACGTTGCTGACCACCTCGTTCAAATCCGCCTCCTGGAGTCGAAGCTCCAGTTTCTGGCTCAGGAGCGAGAGGCGGTTGCACATCCCGTTGATTTTTTCCAGGCTCTGCGAGATGGTTTTCAAAGCGTCATTGCGGAATTCGGGGTTGTCGAAATGAACCGGCAGGTTATGGGTAACCAGGGAAAGCCGGGAGGCCAGGTTTTTCAGGTCATGCATGAAGAAGGCCGACATGACCTGGAAAGCCTCCATTTCCCTGGCCTGCTGCAGGCGTTCTCCCAGACGGAGGGTCAGGAGGTTGGCGGCGGCCTGGTCGGCCAGGGTCTTCAGGAGTTCCTGGTCTTCGAAGGGATAGGCTTCTCCCGCGATCCTGGCCCCCACGGTCAGGATGCCCACCAGCTGCCCGGCGGCGCTCAAGGGAACGCAGAGCTCAGCCTTCCCCTGTTTCAGCGACTCGCCCAATATCCGCTTCAGGTCCTCCACCCATCCGTCCGCCGATTCCCGAAGATCCACCGGCTGGGTCTGATGACCCAGCACCTCGATCACCGTCTTGGCCTCTTTTCCGCCGATTTTCGGGTTCTCTCCTTTTCCCGGCGCAAGGGCCGTGGAACTGCCCAGGGAAAGGACTTCCTCCTGCTCGTCCCACAGCCAGATGCTGACCGAGAGGACTTCGAGGGTCTCCGACACCATGCGCACGATGTTCCCGCAGAGGTCCTTTATGCCGGTCAGGGAAGCGGTTCGCTCCGTGAAACTGGCCCAGACCCTCGGGTAATCATACCGGGGCCGTTTGAAATGCCGGCTGATGAGGCGCTTCCTCTGCAGGCGCAGACGATCGGAAAGCAGAAAAACGGCCAGCCCGAGGATGGCCGCAAAGACCAGAAAGGTGATGACCGCGGGATCCTGGGTCCCCCGGAAATAATAGACAACCCTGGCCACCACCGCCACGGAAATGAAATAGATCCCCACCAGGAGGACGGTGACCGAGTTGTAAAGAACGGTGTGGGAAAGGTAGAAATCGAACTTGAGCAGCCTGGCCCTCGCCAGAGACCGGGCCATGAGGATATTGGCGATGAGGAGGGCACCCGTGTTGACCACCTGGATCTCCACTTCCAGGAGGGAGAAGAGGATGATCTGGCTGCCGGTGTAGATGCGGGCGCCGAAGATGCTGGCCATGCCCAGGACCAGGAACTTGACCTGCCAGCGGGTGTGTCCCACGGAAGAGCGCAGGGTTCTTTCCAGATTCATCAGGACCAGGACCGCCCCGATCAGGCAGAAAACGTGGAGGGCGTATCCCGACCACCCGATGGGGACGAACACCCGGGAATATTCATCATAGATCGGAGATCGAACAAAAATCTCCTCCGGGAATATGATTAAGAGCGCCAGCGGAAGGGCGAAGACGCCGATGATCGTCCATTTCCACCGGCTCAGAAACTCCCGGTAGTTGGCCCGCCCGAAACTCAGGCTGAATAGGAGCCAGATGCCCGGGATCAGGGCGAAGGGGATCATCTGGTAGCGCTGCCAGGGGGTCACCTCGGTGTAGGAGAGGTCGTAGAACATCAACCCGGTCAACCCCGCCTCCGCGGCCAGCGCCACCATGCCCCCGGCGAAAACCCAGTGGACAAAGGACCGCGGGTCCCGGTAGAGGACCCAGACGGCCATTCCCGCCGAGGCGATCGCCGCCAGATAAGAGATGAAGGCGTTGATATCCATGCCTGGTTAGGGTTGAGGGATCAGGAAACAGGAAACAGGATTCAGGATTCAGGCGCCAGGAGCGAATCTTTCATTCCGCATTCCGAATTCCGCAATCCGCAATCGGAGAACCAGTAACGTTTTCTCCCTGTGAGCTCTGCGGCCTCAAGCAAAGCGGGCGAGAGCAAAAGACTTTTGTCTCTCGCAGAGCCCGCAGGGATCGCAGAGTTAAAGACCCGCAAATAAATGACCAAACAAATCTTGGCTTTGTATTTTTAACAAATATTTAGGTTTTCTCTGAGAACTCTGTGGCCCCTAGCTAAGCGGGCGAGAGAAATCTTCAGTATTTTTACCCTGTCCTCATTGCTCCATCCTTACGCCTTTTTGCGGAGCAAAAAAAGTGCCACCCCCAGCAGCGCCAGCGCCGGAATGAAGAAAATGAACCCCCCGGACTGGTGAAGGAAGCTGCCGGTGAGAAATTTGGGGTCCACATAGGCTCCCAGCAGGGAAAGGGTGATGATTCGAATTCCATTCTTAAAGACGGTCACCGGAAAGACGAAGACCGCCAAAACCGTCTTCTTCCACAGCTTGTCCAAGAAAAAATGACCCGCCAGAACGCTGGTTATGAATAAAGCCAGGCTCGACCGGATCCCGCTGCAGACTTCCGCCACTTCCACGCTGATCCCCGGCAGGTGAAAGACAAATCCGTCCCGCGTGTAGGGAACGCGGGTCAGGCCGAACAGAACATCGGAAACCTCGGTGGAGGCAAGCTGGAGGGCATAGATGATCTTGTGCAGGATCGCTCCGGGGATGGGAATCATGAAAACCAGGAATAAAAAGGGGAAGGGGTACTTGCGAAAGGCCTCCCAGCCGTAGAGCAGGATGAATCCCCCGATCCAGAAAACAACCGCGGAGAAGACCCAGAGGGCCACAAGGTCGTTTTCGTTGAGTCCGGCACCCAGGCTCATCCCCAGCAAATAGAGGGCAATCCCTCCGAGGACCCCAACGCCCCCCACCCCATAAGCAGGAGAAGGGTTTCCCAGAAGTTCTTTCCTCTTGGAATAAATCAGATAGCCGGTGACCAGGGGGATCAGGACGATATGGGAATAATACTCTCCCCGCGAAGCGGACCCCATCAGGTCTCTGAGCGGCTGAAAGACCAGGGCCAAAGCAACGAGCGTAAAGCCGCCAAAAGCCAGGAATCTCTTATCCATCATCAAGACACATCCCCCGAAAGAAAAAAATGTTGCCGGTTGCCAGTTGCCGGCTAAGACTCGTTATTCGTTACACGTTATACGTTATTCGTTACTGCTTCTCCGTTTTCGGCTTCAGGTTTTTGACAAGTAACGAATAACATTCTTTCCTATCAGCTATGAGCTGTGAGCTTTGATCAGCGAAGCGATCTCTGCGAACTCAATCATACCCGGCTGGATTGCCGGATTGCCAACGCCAGGCGTCGGCGCACATCTCCTCCAAACCCCTGGTGGCCTGCCAGCCCAATTCGCGCCGCGCCAGGGCGGGATCGGCGTAGGAACTGGCCACATCTCCCGGGCGACGACCCACGATTCGGTGACGGATCGGTTTCCCGCAGGCTTGGCTGAAGGCCGCAATCGCCTCCAACACGCTGTAGCCGCGCCCGGTCCCCAGATTATACGTGACCAGCCCGGGCCCGGTTCTCAACTTCTCCAGCGCCCGGAGATGGCCGCGGGCCAAATCCACCACGTGGATGTAATCGCGGACTCCCGTC